>JBOEHF010000013.1:487-5351 GCA_050633805.1 Candidatus Nitrosopumilus sp. | reverse complement strand
GGAAGAGAGGTAAAGCATTTGTCTTTTACCCAGAAAGATGTATTTCTGATGGTGCATGCATCGGTGTATGCCCAACAAAAGCAATCTTTTGGATGAGACCAATGGACTTTACTGTTGGACAACCAGTTCCACTCTACAAGAACTCAGTCTTCGTCAAAGGTTGGACTGAATTAATCGATTAGATTAATTCATCAATTTTTAATTTCTTTTTATTATTTTAGATTTTAACAGCACCAGGTGTATCTTCTTTGATCTTTGGTTTTTGCTTCAACCAAAATAATGCAATCAAAAACATGATGCCCGGAATTAAAATAATGAATAGCATTAATTCGTAATAGGTAGTTAGTCTTTGAGCTGGCTTTATGTGATAAGTTTCATGAGAGGTTTTCTCAGGATTATCATAAACGGCTGAAGTAAAATCTACAGAACGTTGTTCTTTAGATGTAACTTCACCAAATACAGTAACGCTTTCTTCAGCTAAAATTGAAGGAGTTTGAATTCCTTCCATTCTAATAATAATAGAACCAGAATCGCTGAAAACAAAATTCCTATAATCTCCACCTATCTGACTTAGTCCTTCATCTCGAAAAATTTCTTGTCCATTTTGGAAAATTACAAAATTATATTTCATTTCTGCAAGATTAGAATTTGATTTTGGATCATAGAATTGGTATACAAATTGAATTTTTTCATGAGTCTTGATCACTGGTGGATCCCATGTCAAATTAACTTCTATATCTTGATCCGGAGTATATTGCAGTAATGGAAATTCTAATTTTTTTCCTGTTGCATCATGAGGGAAGTCGGGAATGGCTTTTTCAACAATTACAATACCTTCCATCCAGGGATGAATTGTACAATAATAAGTAAAGTTTCCTGATTCTTCAAATGTATAAGACCATGATTCGGCTGGCATGAATCTGCCACTATCAAAGATTCCATCCGGAGTTCCAAAATTTTTATTATCCATCCAACCAAATCGTCCAGGACCATCTCCGCTGGTAACAGTATGAGCTTCTTTGTCATCATTATACCAGGTAACAGTATCACCAACAGTTACAAACATTTGAGGAGGGTCATACCAAACCTCTGCAACAGTATTGAGTTCAGGATTATATGCTCCAATTGGGATATCAATAATGTATTCTTCTGCAAAAACAAAGGATGTAGAAGTAAAAATTAGAAAAAGTGCATACAATAACAAAAATTTCATAATCTAAAGTTATAGTTTAGTCAATTAAAAATTTGGTACTATTTTCATTATTGAAAAACAGTCATCAATTCAGAGAACTGATTTGGGCATAAATTTTAGGATTTTTTTATATTAAGAATTTTTTAGATTGTTTTTCTCTTAGCCTCGAAAATACTATAACCGTATTTTTGTTTGATCTCTATAGAACAAAATTGAGAAAATTCGTATTCTTCAAAGTCTTTTAGATTTTCATACATGTTACTACCAATGACTACACTATTTTTTGGACAAAATCCGTTTATCTTGAAGCATCGATTAACTGTAGGTCCAAATACATCTGAAATTTTTGAAGTTGTACTTTCAGCTACCTTTACAGAACCATATGTCATACTAATTTTGTAATCTAAAGCATCTATGTTTTCTGCATTGAGTTCTTTTTTTAGTTCTCCATGAGATTCAGTCATTGATAAACAGCATTCTAATACATTTTTCATTGCATCGGAATCTTTAGAATCAACATTTGGAAATCTAAACATCAAAGCATCTCCAATATTTTTTACAACTTCACCATTGTATTTTAAAACGATTTTTGCCATGAAATTAAGGAAAATTTCATACATGTTACTAACATCATCATCAGAGAGTTTTGATGAAATTCTAGTAGAATCACTCATATCCACAACACCTACACAATCAGTTTCTTCACGTTGGGAAAACTTTAGCAGTTTTCCTCCTGCAAGTTGTTTGATGACTTCTTCTTTTTCTTTGATTTCAATCAAGGATTCTTCTAGTTTTTGTGCCATTGAATCAAATGCATGTGATAATTCTCCAATTTCATCACCTGTCGTAATGTTTGTTCTTACATCGAATTTACCGCTTGCAATCTTGTTTGCAGCATTTTTGAGAGATTTTAATGGATGTGATAATGATTCTGCTGCAAAATAAGCAACCAACCCCATGAGCACTGTAATAAGTAAACTTGTTAGTAGGATTCTAGATTGTAAAATTTTAATTGGTTCAACAAGTTCTTTTTCATCTATTTCTGCTATCAAAACAATTCCAAATTCTAGATCACAAGATGATGAACCATATATCGGAATTCCCCTATAATCAGGGTAAAATCCCACATGATTTTCTCCTTCAATGAAACATTTCTGTACACCAACAGTGTCAACTGTTTGTTGAAATACAGCATTTTCAAAAAATCTAGATTCAGATAACATTAGATAATCATCATTAACAATGTAAACTTCTCCAGTTTCACCTAGGCCACTTCTATTAAGAAAAATGTTATCAATTGATGTAGTTCTCATTTTTGAAATAATAACTCCAATTGGTTCGTCTCCTATTTTACTATCAATAGCAAAAATTGGAGAAACAACAACTAATTTTTTGCCAGACTCTACGGGTACAAATTCAATAAAAGATTCATTTAATCCTTTTTGGAAAAATTCATTTTTAGTAAAATCTTCATTCACGTTACCACTTAAAGAAAAGAAAGCTTTACCATTTTTACCAATTATTTTTGTATCTTCAAAGCCTATTGAAAAACCAACTAATTCCTGAAATGCTTGAGTTTGAATCAAAAAATCTCGACGGTGATTTTCTTTTAATTCTTTTAGTTTATCACTTGAAACTTCATTCATTTCAAAGACTAATGACTGAATCATTGGATCGTTTGCAAGAATATTATTTTGTTCTATTCTTGTTTCAAAAATAGATTTTAATGATTCCCCTCTAATGGAAGATTCCCCAATTAGTAATTCCCCCATCCTTTCTACTAGAGTTTCAGATGCATAATCAATACTCATGTAAGATGTAATTCCTAATGCAACTACTGTTACAAGCATTACAAGCAAAACAAGTTTTTTACCAAGATTAAATTTGATTGACATTTTTACTCAAAGTTTTTTTTATTTAGTTATCAACTTTCTCTGTATTGTCTGCCTGTGAAATTCTAGTTTCAAGAATTAAGTGACGAACGAACAAAATCAATAATTTTTAGATAATCGGCTCTTGGTTCAGTACTTATCAAAAACAAGTCACTAGAATTTATTGGAATACTAATCAAAGTAACTTTTTCATATTCTGTGATTGATGACTGTTCCGCACCTATTTTATATGCTAAATTTGTAAAAAGATCTCTTTTTTGTAATGCATAATGAATTGACATTTTGACATTTTCACCATCCAAAATTTTCTCTACATTTTCTTTCTGACCACCGGCAATCATTTCGCCTTTACTGTTTGCAACTCCAGCAAATCGAACTTTGGGATATAAATCTAAAATTTGTTTTGATAATTTATCATAGTTGATGGTCATTTTTTAGTACCATTTAGACTTCTTTTTGAAGAGTATTTCATCCTTTTCCTGTCATCTGTGTACTTATTCATCATTCTCACACCTAAAAGTTGATTTTTGTACCTAATTATTTTCTAGAAAATCCAAGTTTTGATGCCCAACTCTGCTTTTGTTTTTTGGTTGGTTTTAGAGACAAATTATCAAGCATCTCATATGTTATAGTAAATCCATGTCCAACCATTGTGGCATCTTTATTGTAATTATCCTTGTTAGGAACAAATTGATCATCTAAGTCTTTAATTTTTTTAGTTTTTAGATCAAACAATCTAATCTTTTTACCATTTTCAAGTTTGATTATTGCATCACCACTCAAACCCTGAATAGAAAAATTCTCAAAGAATCTGATTGTTCCACCTTCTTTTAGTGAAATCTCAGAATCAAAAGTTAATTTTTCACCATAAAATAAAACTTCTCTTGCAGAAATTTTTACATCATCTTCAACATTCAAAACAATAACAGAATCAGCTTCAAGTAATACTGTATTTGCAACATTTTCTGCAATAATTTTTCCATTTAATGCAGATATGTGAGTTCTATGTTCTTGAATTTGAAAAACTCCTACACGTACAGGATCTTCTATTCGGAATTTCCTACCATAAACATTTCCAACTATAGCATTGCCATTATCAACAGTTATTTTTGCACCATTATCAATTTTGTATTTATTTTCTAATGGATTAATGAATTTAAAATCCCCATTCGTTATACGAATGTCTGTTTGGAATTCTTCTGTCCATGACGGACTGGTTATACTTCCCTGCATAATTATTGGGCCATCATAAGTAAATTGTCCAGCCATGAAATTTCCTTTAATTGATAGAGCACCAGTAGCTTTTCTTTCTAATTCAATTTCTCCAAGAGTTTTTGATCCAAATAATCTAGATGCAATAGTGTTTGAGTTGTTCAAAGCTGCGGCCCATTCTTCTGCAGTTTTCATTTCTTTGAATAATTCTTGACCTAAGATCTGATTTTTTCTTCTAATATCAGCCTCAGAATCACCAGAATATACTTTAGAATTTTTTAATTTTTCATGATCAGTTTGTGGATATTTTTTTCCAATCTTTAGATCATCATATGCTTGTTTTATTTTGATAAATTGTTCATTTTCACCTCCACGATCCGAATGGAATTGAAGTGCTAGTCTTCTAAAAGCATCTCTAATTTCTTTCTCAGTTGATCCCTCTACAATTCCTAAAATATCATAATTATTCTCAACCATAACCTACACCAAAATTATTTTTTCAAACTCCTATACTTGTAGGTTATTATACAGAATATCAAGAATGTGGAAAAAATAGAAAAAAGTTCAG
>JBOEHF010000013.1:0-407 GCA_050633805.1 Candidatus Nitrosopumilus sp. | reverse complement strand
TTGCACCAATTACGATCATGTCGAATTTCCCGTTTTTAGCGAATTTGACAATTTCAGCACCGGTATTCCCGCCGCCAGTTTTGTATTTGAAGACAGCACCGGCCTTTTGAGCTTTATTCATTGCAGGACCGATAGCTTTGACTGCTTTCTTTTGAGCTTCTTCTTTCATTTTTGCTGTGTATTTTATTCCAGCAGCTATAGGTAAATGAAATACATAGAATCCAGTGATTTCTGCATTACTACCTTTTGCAATTTCAATTGCTCTGTCTAATCCTCTCATAGAGTTTGATGAACCGTCAAGAGGGACAAGAATTTTTGTAAATTTTGCCATGTGCTAATTCAAAATTTTTCTAATATAAAGAGACCATTAATTTCCAAGGCTGGAATCTAAATGGGTAATCAGAATT
>JBOEHF010000012.1:0-6630 GCA_050633805.1 Candidatus Nitrosopumilus sp. | reverse complement strand
CATATTCCATTGTATCGAGATTCTCGCACTGGATAATATAAAACTATGGAGAACTCACGCCTAAAATTCAATAATTTCTAGTTGAGAATTTTCAAACTGCGACAAACAGCATAGACTGTTCGTTTTAGATTCTGATCTGATAGAGTATCCTTTCTGCTTCTCAAAACTCGTTTTGCCTCGTCTCTTTCTGGACCTTCAGGTAATGATAAAACTGCGTTAAAGAATTCTGGCAATGATTCACGAATCCAACCATCAAGCATTGCATAGACTTTGGGAGGAATGATATCGCATTTGTCCTCATCAAGGTTTAGTTCTGTAGCATAATTTTCATGCTCTATTCTGTATACTAGAGCTAGTACCACATTGTCAGGATTTGGATTCTCTAAAACTTCTCTAGAGCGCTCACCTGTTTTTCCTTGAGTAATCTTATTTTTGAGTCCGACAGGATTTACAATTACTCCATTTACTCCTACTCTTCTTCCTTCAACTCCAGTAACTATACCGAAGATAAAGTCCTTAAATTCGCCATTTTGTTTAACAGAGAAAACTGGAGTACCTTCTTCTAACTTGGGTTTTCTGCCAAACACGAATAAACTAAACTGAACAGTGTATTTAATGTATTATTAATCGACAATTCTTAATATCGGTGTCAAGCAGGCTCAGCGTTGGATAAAAGTCAGATTCTAAAAGAATTTTCAGCAGATCCTGAGAAATACTATAATGTAAAATTATTTGCCGAACAAGGATTTGCCAGAAAGTCTTGTATCAAATGTGGCAGATTCTTTTGGACACTAAACGCCGATAGAGACTTGTGTCCTGATGATGGATTGGATACTTATTCATTCATTGGTGAGCCACCAACTTCAAAGAGATTTGATTATACACAATCATGGAAACAAGTCGAAGAGTTTTTTGTAAAAAACAATCACACTTCAGTGAGTAGGTATCCGGTAGTGTGCAGATGGCGAGATGACTTGTTTTTTACAATTGCATCAGTTGTAGACTTTCAAAGAGTAATGGGAAGCAAAGTTGTTTTCGAGTTTCCTGCAAATCCTCTAGTTGTTCCACAGACTTGTTTGAGATTCAAAGATTTGGAAAATGTCGGGGTAACTGGCAGACACTTTTCGAGCTTTTGTATGATTGGACAGCACAGTGTTCCAGATTTGGGCGGATACTGGAAAGACGAATGCGTTGACTTGGACTTTAGATTACTCACTGATCAGTTTGGAATTAAAGAAGAAGAAGTCGTCTTTGTTGAAGATGTATGGGCAGGTGGTGGCTCGTTTGGTCCATCATTGGAATACTTTGTGAGAGGACTAGAACTTGGAAATGCAGTATTTACTGAATTCCAAGGCGAATTAGGGCAGCACACTACACTTGACCAGAGAGTCATAGACATGGGTGCAGGCCTTGAGAGATTTGCATGGATTACCATGGGAACACCTACTGCGTATGACTGTTGCTTTGGTCCAATTAATCAAAAACTATTTGAGAAAATCGGAATTGATTCTGATTCTGATGTTTTGAAGAAATACTTTACAGAGATTGCAAGAGAGATTGATCATTTCGATGATTTGAATCAAGTAAGACGTCTTGCAGTAAAGAATGCAGGAATCACAGATGATCAGTTAAACAAGATGATTACACCACTAGAAGGAGTTTATCTAATTGCAGATCATCTGCGAACTCTAATCTTTGCAATTACAGACGGTGCATTGCCAAGCAATGTCGGTGGCGGATACAATCTAAGAATGATGTTGCGAAGAATTAATGGAACAATAAATCGATTGAATTTGAATTTAGACATTGATGATTTGATTGATACTCACATTGACTATCTCAAAGATACGTATCCAGAACTTGATGAGAAGAGAGAAGATGTCAAGAAAATTCTGAAACTAGAGTCTGCAAGATATGAGGACTCCAAAGTTCACATGAAGAAAAAAGCTGAAAAAATTCGTGAAAAAGGCACACCGTCAGTTGACGAACTCATTACATTATACGAATCAGATGGCATTACTCCTGAATACCTCAAAGAAGTCGATGCAATTTCTGAAATCCCTTCACAATTTTACTCTAAACTATCTGATTTGCACCAGTCTGAAAAGAAAAAGGCAATTGCAGAACTCCCACTAGAGGATTTGCCTGAAACTGAGACTCTGTTTTACAAAGACGACCCAATGGAGTTTTCAGCCAAAGTAATCAAGGTGTTCGATGACCAAGTAGTCCTTGATAGAACTTCATTTTATGCCAGAGGTGGAGGACAAGAGCCTGATTATGGAACAATTTCGAGATTCAAAGTGGTTAACGTCGACAAACATGCAGACATTATTGTCCATAAATTAGAAGGAGGCGTTCCAAAAGAAGGAGAAACAGTACAATGTATAGTAGATGAGACAAGACGAACAAACATTACAAAAAACCATACCAGTACTCACATACTAAATGCATCATCTCGAAAGATTCTAGGTTCTTGGATTTGGCAACACTCTGCATTCAAAGACGATGATCATGCAAGATTAGACATTACACATCATTCATCATTGACTAATGCACAAGTAAAACAAATTGAAGATGCAGCTAACAGCATGGTAAAGGAAAATCTTACAGTGAATATTAATTACTATGACAGAGGAACTGCAGAGCAAACATACGGATTTAGAATTTATCAGGGAGGTGTAGTTCCAGTAAAGTCAGTAAGAATTGTCTCCATTGAAGATCAGGATGTTGAAGCTTGTGGCGGAACACATGTAAAGAAGACAGGGGACATTGAATTAATCAAAATTACAAAGACCAAAAGAATTCAAGACGGGGTAGTTCGTCTAGAGTTTGTCTCAGGTCCTACTGCATTTGATTATGTTAAACAGCAAGAAGAAGAATCTAAAAAACAAGAGCAAGAAGCAATTGCAAAAGCTGAATTAGAAAAGAAGAGAGAAGAAAACAAAAACAAAGCTAGAGAACAGATTCCCATTTTACTTGAGAAAATAATCTCTGGAGAATCAGCTGAATCTGATGGCATTAGCACTAAAGGAAAACTGTGTTTTACAGCTAGTGAGAATTATGATGATTATTTCCATCAAAACTTTGGCAAAAAGCTAGTTGCCATAGACAGTACTGCGGCATTTTGTGGGATTTTTGAATCAGGTCCAACAGTTAGAGTTATCGTCTTTGCAGGTGCTGATTCAGGTGTAAATTCAGGCGAAATAGCCAAGGAAATAGCCTCAATTTTAGGGGGTTCAGGCGGGGGTGATGTCAAATTTGCTCAAGGTGGAGGAAAAGACACATCTAAAAAAGAGCAGGCAATTGAAAAAGCAAAATCAATGATTTTAGGATAATAAAATGATCAACTGGAATGAAATAGAAACTAAATGGCGAAACAAGTGGGCAGAATCTAAAGACTTTGAGACAAATCCAAATGAGCAACCAAAAAAATTCATCACAGTTGCATATCCGTATCCCAACTCTCCGCAACACATTGGACATGGAAGAACATACACACTAGCTGATGTTCATGCAAGATTTTATCGAATGAAAGGATTCAATGTTTTGTTTCCAATGGGATTCCATTATACTGGAACTCCTGTACTTGGAATGGCCAAAAGAATTGAGAAAGGAGAAAAAGAAATTCTCGACGGGTTACGAAACGTGTATCATGTTCCTGAAGAAGCAATCAAGACATTTGTTGAACCAATAAAGATTGCAGACTATTTTCATGAAGAGATCAAAGCTGGAATGATTGAGATGGGTTATTCAATTGATTGGAGACGAGAGTTTACTACCATAGTTCCAGGTTATCAGAAATTTATCGAATGGCAGATTACTACACTCAAAGAAAATGGCAGAATCATTCAGGGTTCTCACCCAGTTGGATGGTGTCCTAAAGATCAGAACCCAGTATCGCAACACGATACAATGGGGGATGTGGAACCCAAAATCGATGAGAAAAACTTTTTGATAAAATTCAAGCTAGGTGAATTTATTTTCCCTGTAACTACTCTACGACCTGAAACAATTTTTGGAATTACAAATTTGTGGGTCAATCCAAATACTGTATACAAAAAAGTTACAGTAGATAATGAAACATGGATAATTTCAGAAGCTTGTGCACATAAAATAGAATTCTTTGAGAAACAAGTTTCAGTAATTGGCGAGATTCCCGGTAGTGAAATTATTGGACAAAATGCAAGAAATCATGATGGCCGAGAGATTCCAGTTTTGCCAGCTAACTTTGTAGAGCCTAGTATGGGAACGGGTCTTGTAATGTCAGTGCCTGCACATGCACCAAAAGACTATCAGGCATTGATGGATTTGAAGGCTAGTAACCATGAATTAGCCTCAAAAATAGAACCTATTCCGATTATAGTTACTGAAGGATACGAGCAATCCCCTGCAAAACAAATTTGTGAGAAATTAGGAGTGTCTGATCAAACAGATGCCAAACTAGAAGAGGCTACAAAGGAATTGTACCTCAAAGAGTTTACCGATGGAAGATTAAATGAAAAATGCGGACAGTTTAACAATGAAAAGGTCCAGTTTGGACGAGATAAAATCAGAGCATGGCTCCAAGAGAATGGACATTTAGAAAAATTTCCAATACTAGAGAATGCTCCAGTGAAATGTCGTTGTGGAGCTGAATGCGTTGTTAAAGTATTGAATAATCAATGGTTTTTGAATTATGGAGATGAAGAATGGAAAGAACTAGCTCGCAATTGTTTTGATGAGATGAACATTCTACCAAGCAACATTAGAACCGAATTCAAAGAAGTAATAGAGTGGTTGCATGAGCGAGCTTGTGCAAGACAACAGGGATTAGGGACTAAACTACCATGGGACAAGGATTGGATTGTAGAGTCACTATCAGATAGTGTGATTTACATGGCATACTATACTATTTCACGATTTGTAAATGATGGAACAGTAACTCCAGAGAATCTAACTCGCGAATTGTTTGATTACATTTTGTTAGATAAAGGAGATGTCACCATAGCTGCATCGACATCTAAGCTAACTGAAGATGTAATTGACACCATGAAAAAAGAATTCACATACTTTTATCCAGTTGATTCAAGACATTCAGGTCGAGATTTGGTGCAAAACCACTTGTCGTTCTTTGTGTTAAATCACGTTGCAATATTTGAGAAAAAATTCTGGCCGCAAGAGATTGTAGTTAATGGCAGTGTAATGATGGACGGGGCAAAAATGTCAAAAAGTATGGGAAACATCATTCCATTACGTACTGCAATCAAAGACCATGGTGCAGACCCAATTAGACTAGCTATCATTTCATCAGCTGAATTACTCCAGGATGCTGATTTTAACATGGAGTCAGTTTCAGGGATTCAGGCCAAGCTTGCATCCTTACTTGAGGAGTGCTCTAGGCTCAAAAACGAGCCTGTTTCAGAGTTGCAAGCTGAAGACCGCTGGATTTTATCAAAATTGCAAAGCACGATTGGTACAGTTACAGAGTCCTTGGAAAAGATGAGATTAAGGGAAGGATTGCACGAGATTTTGTTTGCATTCGAATCTGACTTGAGCTGGTACAACAAAAGAGTACTAGCTAAAGAAAGAAAGGATGTTACAGGAATAATGTATAAGATAAATTCAGCTCGTGTTGCAATGTTGTCCCCATTTGCACCACATATAGCTGAAGAAATGTGGGAGAATCTTGGAAATACAGAACCAGTTTCAAAATCAAATTGGCCTTCATATTCCAAAGATGACGTAGATGCTACTGCAATTCAATCAGAGAATTTACTAAAATCAACTATAGATGACATTACAAACATTCTCAAAGTTACAAAAATTACTCCAAAGAAAATCGTACTGTATGTAAACTCGGATAGTACAAAATCCAAAATTTATCGCAAGATGCTCAGTATCATGGTTGGCGGTCAGAACAACATGGGAGTTGTAATGAAAGAATTACTATCAAATCCAGACACTGCAGATGCCAAAAAGATGCCAGACTTTGTACAGAAAACAATCAAGGATTTGCATTCAGAGTCTGAAGAGATAAAACAGATGAAGCTTGAATCAGATGGTTTTGATGAAAAAGAATTCTTAAAATCTGAATTAGCAAGTATTGGTAAAAAAGAGTTTGGGGTAGAGATAGAGATGTATTCTGAAAGTGATTCAGACATTTATGATCCAAAAGGGAAAGCTAGACATGCGAGGCCATTCAAACCTGCTATTTTGGTTGAATAGAAAGTGTTGGCGGGATTATCTACAGTTAGTAAAAATAGAACGTCCCCTCTTCACGCCTGAAATTGTGAGTCCCAGAGATAGACTGAGAGGGTTGTTTGTCGGAAATTTTGATGGTTCAAATTTAACTGGGAGTACAACATGCATGGGGATATAGTTAGGTAGTACAATTCAACACCCACGTGGAATTTTTTCCCAAGTAGAATCAAAAAAACAATTAAAAAAATAAAAAAACTGGATTGAAAAACTAGCTTTCTTCGTCTAGTATCTTTCCCAGTTTTTTGATTGTCATCTCTTCTTGCTTGAGATGTTTTTTGAGGAGATTCTGGTGATCACGTTTGTGTTTCAAGTACACCTGACGTAGTCTTCCTCTAGTTTTTGCATTTTTCAACTGCTTGTCATAATCTGCATGCAGTTTTTTGATGCTCT
>JBOEHF010000011.1:0-11209 GCA_050633805.1 Candidatus Nitrosopumilus sp. | reverse complement strand
CAGGATCTTCATATGCTGCATTGTATAGATTTTTTAGGTTATTTACATGACCTATAACTTGCTCTGTTAACACTATTCTGTAATCTGTTCCATTAACGTCAAATTCTTTTGAACTCACAATGTTTTTTTCAATTTCTTTTCTTTATAATGTTTTCATGTAAAAGATTCTCAATCTAGATGTAATTTACGATCAAAACACTATGTAATCTAATGCCGAAGCATCACTAATCAATCTAGTATGTTTTGATCCTACCACATAACCATTCTTGATATCTTCTGCNNTTCTTCAACTTGTTGAGTCGTAAGATGTTTTATTGTAACCAAAATTTTTGTAACTTTTACACGATCTCCAAATTTCCATTTGAGTACTGGGTTTTCATCTGATACTTCCAATACTTTGATCTTCATCTGTTTTTTCCCAAATGCATCATGACTAATCAGTGCTCTTTCATCTGTAAATTCTTCAAAACTAATCCTTGAATTAACTTCTGCATCTGAAACTGTTTCTAACAGAGATTCTGTAATTTTCTCAGATGATTCAGCATTGGTTTGATCTTCAGACATACAGTTATTGCACATCCTATCCTTAAAAATGATTTGAAGAAATATCTCTAGTTAGGCACTAGTTCTTTGTTTTGTTTTAAACGGCATTTTACATTCTTTGAGTGGGATCTCTTTTCTCACTCCATTAATTTTTGCAAAAAACTTGCCTTCATATGTGCATACACAATCTGTGATATCTAGAGATTCATCCCATATTTTGAAATATTCTCGTAGTTCTCTAGTCTCATATTCGCCTATTCCAATTCGTTTTTTTGATAAAAATTTGAATGCTAACAGAACCTTTCTTTTTTTATAGATGTCAAATGTTTTAATCCATTCCAAACAGCGCTCAATTTGATCATATGGTACAGGCAATGATGTACTTGTTCCTGACTTCGCCTCAATTGTAAAAATTGTGCTATTTTCTGTATTGACTGCCAAAACATCAGGTAGTGCAATACTGGGCGAACCCAATCTAAACGCCTTCCAGTTATCTGAACTGTTAAATCGTTTCACAATAGTATCTTCCCACTGATATCCTCTCTGCCTACGAGTTCTAGCAGCTTTTTGATTGTTTAGGGTAGATTTTTTATTGTTCTTTTGCTTTGTTATGGTTAATGATTGGGATTTTCTTCTCAACGGCATTTCTTTCTTCTATTGTATATAGTAAGGCAGGTAATTATACAATAACTCAATAAAATATCATGCAAAAGTCATTTTCATCTGAACATTTTAAAATCTAAACACCCTAAAATTTGCATTAATGTCATCTGATGAAATTATTATAGAAAAACTGTTGGAGCAACGGGATTTAAGTTTGAATTTGCTAAAGCATTTAGATTTTGAAATGGTAATGGATCCTACAGAAAAAGAAATTCTAAACATAAAAAAATTACAAACCAACACTATTGATCAATTAAAGAAAATAGAGCAAGAAATTGCATTTTTGACATCTAAAAAATCATAAAATAAATGAGTTTATCAAACCCGGCTAATTCAGAAAAACATGCTTGAGAAACTAGTAGAAAATTTAGTTCGTATTAAGCAAATTTTTGCAAAAACATATGATGGAAATGCCCATATTCAAGAGATAATACCTTCAAAAACCTCTGAAAAGTTCCAAATAAATTCTGAGCATCTGCAAAACCTTCACAATTTTGCACTCAAAAATCCTATTTACTTTAATCATTATGAGAAAAAAATTGACGGAATTCCTTGCATTGTGTATGAAGGTGACATTAACGATTATTGGTTAAACAGCATAAAACACGGTTCTAGCTGTCAGCCATTTTATCCTACTTGGATAATGTCCGCATTTATCATGTCACAAATAGCAAAAGAGTTGGGTTACTCTGAATTAGTTGACATTGGTTCGGGAGACGGTCGAATAGCATACTGTGGAAATATTTTAGGATTAAATTCACACAGTATTGAAATTGACGATGTACTGGTAGAATTGCAAAAAACAATTAGCGCATCTACAAGCCAGTATTTTAATCCAGTATGCAATGATGCTTTGGAATTTGATTATTCAACTTTGAATCTAAAAAATCCAGTATTTTTTATCGGAGGCCTTGCCCAAATGGGGGGAGACGTTTTAGCTACTAGTATAATTGATAAAATCAATTCTATTGCCAATCTAAGAAACAAAACAGGGATTGTATTTGCAGGAACTCATACTAAACGGCAATTATCAGGTAATTTAGAAAATGGTGGATGGAGTTCCTTAATTGAAAAACATGATTTGAGAGTAATAGATACCGTGTCATTGCCCACTGTTTGGACATTTGATCAAGATGTTGAAACACCCTACATCTATACTGAATTCAAATAACCTCGAAAAAATAACTTTCATCGACAATCCCACAGTTTGATATTTTTACTGTTTGCCCAATTTCTGGTTTTTGTGAAATCTTTGCCATGATTCTGATTGTATTTTCAAACTCTACCAAACAGAAATTTTGATTATTTTGACTTGAAAATTCGAGGATTTTACCCACAAATTCTCCTTCTTTAAGAGAAATATCTCCAAAACAATGATTGCAAAATTCTACAGGGGGCCATATAATTTTTTTACATTTTGTACATTCTGGAATACAAAATTCTCCTTCACTTAATTTTGATTCAAAATTCATTTTTCTAACACCAACACTGTTGAGGATGTAGCTGCAGCTGACATGTTGTGAACTAGTCCTACATTAGGATCATCTACTTGCCTTTTACCGGCATCTGATTGAAGTTGTTGTGTAATCTCAATTGTTTGTGCAATTCCAGTTGCACCCAATGGGTGCCCTGTACCAATCAATCCTCCTCTGGGATTGATTTTGAAGTTATTTGTACTGTGTAATTCATTTATCATGTCCATTCCTTTTCCTTCCATTGCAAACCCTAATGACTCTAATGCCATAGGTTCACAAACAGAAAATGCATCATGTATTTCTGCCACATCAATATTTGCAGAAGTTTTCTTTGACATCTGTAGAGCAGTTTGACTTGCTAATTTGGTTGATTCCATAGAACTAAAAGAATTATTTTTGGTAAACCCTGCTGAAGTAGTTTTCTGACCGATTCCTGTAATCCAAATTGGTTTGTCAGTTAGCTGTTTTGCCTTTTCTTCAGAGGCCAACACTATGGATGCACTTCCAGTACAAGGCCTTGAGCAATCTAGCAATTTAAGATCTTCTGTAAGTTTTTTGGAATTGATGACATCCTCAACGGTATATGTCTTGTGAGATAGTGCATTTGGATTCTCTTTTGCTTGTTTGTGGTTTTTCACAGAAACTATTGCAAGCTGTTCATCTGAAATTGAAAATTCACGTTTATATGATTTGGTAAAAATGGTAGCCCAAAATATTGGATGCTTGAATTCCCCTCGAGAATTATCCCAATCCAATATTTGTCCAGGACTATCATATCTTTCAGCCCCGGTAACTAACACCAAATCTACCAATCCCGATGCAATGTAGGAATATGCCGATACAATGGAATTTGTGCCTGAATTGCACAAACTCTCAACGCTATGAGAGATTTTTGGCTGAATTCCAGTCATTTCTGAGAGTACAGGTGACAAATATTTTGAATTGTTGTTAGTAGATACCAATACCGCATCAACATCATCTCGATTGATTTGAGAATTATTTCTAAAAAGTTCCTTTGCAGAATCTAATAGTATGGATTCAATCTTTTGATCCTCTTTCGTAAAAGGAGTAATGCCATAACCTACAATTCCTACTTTTCCCATATCATTCATCCAAAAATGTTTTTTTAAATAAACTAAATGAATCCATTGTATTTCCAATTGGATTGAACTGTAAAATGGGAAGATCAATTCCTGCATCAACAAAACATGTTAGTTGGTTTTTACATTCATCGGAAGTACCTGAAATTGCAAGGGACTGTAGCATTGAATCTGACACTAATTCATGATTTGATTTGAATCCTGATTTTTTAAACTCTGCAAAAATATCATCTGTTTCATTTTGAAAACCATTTTTAGCTAAAAATTTCCTGTAAATATCTCCTACAGATACATAAAATGCAATGGTTTTCTTTGCACGTTCAATCGCTTCTTCAGAATTATCTGAAACACAAGTAATTATCTGACATGTTACATCAATTTTTTTCTTTGATTGCATTTTAGATATTGTATTTTTCATTTCAATTAATGGTCTTAAATAAAATATTACTCCATCACCTATATCCCATGTCAAATCAACCATTTTTTGATTAATTGCAGCAAGATAAATTGGAATTTCTTTCCTTTGTGGTCTGATTAATAGTGTAAAATTATTTAATTTGAAAATTTCTCCATCATAATTTATTTTTTTCCCAGATGTTGCAAGACGAATAATGTCCACATATTCTTTCATTCTTTGTAGCGGTTTTTCAAATGGATGCCCATGAAATGATTCTACGATTGGCACACTGCTAGTTCCTAATCCTAAAATCAATCTTCCACCAGATAGTGAATCTACCGTAGCAGCACCCATGGCAATGGTTGATGGACTTCTAGAGAAGATATTGATGATCGAGGAGCCTATTTTTTGATGAGTGGTTTTAGATGATACTGCCCCTAGCATGGAAAAATTCTCCATTCCCCATGTTTCAGGCACCCATACTGTGTCAGTATTGGTCTTTGATATGATTTCTGAGCATTGTAATACTTCATCAATAGAAAGAAGTGAGCCTAAACTACATGCTACTCGCATGAAAGTAGTGTGTCATTTGCATATTCTAGTGTATCTGTTTTAGCAATAGGTTAATTTTGATTGAGGCGGAAGATTATGAGATCAGAACATAATTACAATTATGAGTCAAGGAATATTTTCAGAAAAACAATCTGAAAAACCAACATTTTGGGATATTGCAATAAAATATGCCTCCGTTAGTAAGGATGAACCATTTGTTGAAGAAATGGCATATTGTATGGTAACATTACACAGAACTGGCGCATAAAATTTTAAATTTTATTTTATTATTTTTTCTACCTCTAATGCACATTCTTCCATGTCTTTGAAGGAATCCACTGAATACCATTTTGCATTTTTGAATTTCACTGTGTTTAGTAATCCTTCTTTTGCATAATCTGGAAATACTGTTTTTTCAATATCTCCTTTTTTAGGGAGTTTTCTTAGAACTTCTTTTTCCAGATGATAAATCCCTGCATTCATCCATGTGTCTGAAATTTCTTTTTTTTCTCTAAAATTCATTATTTTGTCATCTTCTGTTTCTAAAATTCCGTATTTTGTTCTCAATTCAATTGCGGCAATTGCATTCTTTTTTGCTTGAAGTTTTTTCAAATCTATATTTGTAATCGTGTCACCATTTATTACAAAAAATGATTTGTCTTTAATCATCTCTCCTGCTTTTTTAATTGCTCCTCCCGTACCTAAAGGGGATTTTTCAATAGAAAACTTGATTTTAATTCCAATGTCTTTCATATCCAAATGATTTTCAATCATTTCTTGCTTGTAACCCGTGCAAATTATTACTTCGGTTATTCCAAATTTTTTCAAATATTTTAATTGCCATTCAATAATTGGCACATTCTTTATTGGAACTAGGGGTTTAGGGACATAATCAGTAATTGGTCTTAATCTCTTTCCCCTACCCCCTGCCAAAATTATTGCTTTCATTGTTTAGAATGCACTTTCACAGTTTTTGTATCTTCATCACCTACTAGATCTTCCATCTTTTTTGCAAATTCATTGTAGATTTTTTCAAGTTCCTTTAAAGGCATCTCAATTCCTAAAAGTTTCATGGTTTTGTTCCAAGACTCGATATATTTTTCATCATCCAGGCCTTTTCCTAGTGTTTCAGCAATAGAATGAACTCCTTCCGTTTTCCCTAAAGCATAAATTGCAATTTCTTTGTCTGTTAACAAATTTTATTCACTCTCAATTGGGTCGCTAATGTAATAATACAATTCAGTGTAACATTCTGGGCAGTATGGATAATCTTGGGTTGGCGTCTTCATGATGTTTTTCCTTCTGTAATATTGTAATGCAATTCAGTATAGCACTCTTTACAGTAATCCAAATTGTCTGTGTGATCACAATCATAGATTTTTTTAACTTCATTTTTGCATTTAGTACAAATTGGCATAATTCTTTCATTTAGGATTTTGAAATTTTGATTCCGCCTAAAGCCAATTGAATTATTGCTGGAATAAACATCATTGCCATGGATGCCATTGGATCTCTATCTGATGTTTCAGCAGCAGGTGCAGGGTTTGCTAAAACCACCAGTCCGCCTATGATGATCAATATGCCTGAAATAATTATCATGACTCCTAATCCCTTTGAAGGCTCTTTTCTAGAAATGAAAAATGCAATTATTGGTAAAATCAATGCAGGTGCACCAAGACCCATGCCTCTTTGCATGTGATCAAGAGGCAAAAATCCATAATCATTATCTGTAGACATTGCAACTGCTACATCTGCAGCATATAGTGAAAGTAACCCTATTGCAATTGCGGCAAGGATCAATGAAGCAGATAACGCCATACAGAATTTTTTTATTCACAATTAATAAACTTAATCAGATTGATTGCACTGCTGCCCTTTCTTTGAGGGCTTCAAGTTTTTCAAGTAACTGTTCAATTGACTCGCCCTTAGATCCTACCAAATTGAAATGACCTAGTTTCCTTAGAGGTTTTGAAATTTTCTTACCGTACATTTTCAAAAACAAATTGTCTCCTGAAATTTCTAGAGGTTTGTATTCTCCTTGAAATTCTTTAGACCCTAAAATATTGTACATTATCGTATTGTAGATTAATTTGGTACTGCCTAATTCCAACCCCAAAATTGCTCTAAGATGTTGTTCAAATTGAGAAGTTTCACTTGATTGCAATGAGTGATGTCCTGAATTATGTACACGTGGTGCAATTTCATTAATTACTATGGAGTTATCCTGAGTCACAAACATTTCTATTCCAAAAATCCCTGCCCCTTTGAGAACAGTCATTGTCTTTTCTGCAATAATTTCTGCTTTCTTGTTCACTTCATCTGAAACCCTGGCAGGAGCAATTGTTTCACGAAGGATGTTTTCTTCATGAATGTTTTCTACCAAAGGGAATGTCTTAATTTGTCCTTTTGTGTTTCTTGATGCAATTACAGATACCTCCATTTTGAATGGAACAAATTTTTCAAGTAATAATTTTTGTCCTTTGAAATAGTCAAAAGCTGTTTGAATATCTCCCTCTGAATCAATTTTATAGTTCCCTCTACCATCATATGCATCTCTTCTAGCTTTTAGTAATGCAGGATAACCATATTCTTTTAGAGTATTTTTTACATCGTTAATACTTTCAATTTTTATAAAATCAGGAACTGGAATGTTGTTTTCTTTCAAAAATGTTTTTTGTAAATATTTGTCTTGAATGATTTTTAGTGTTTCAGGTGATGGATTAATCTCTGCATCTTTTTCAACGGATTTTAAAACATCACTGTCACCTGATTCTATCTCATATGTGAGGATGTCTGATTTTTGCGATAGTTCGATGATTGCATCTTTGTCCTTATAATCCGCAACAATCTGTGTAGCTCCAACTTGTGCAGCAGGGCAGTTTTCAGTAGGATCTAATACTATGATTTCAGAAATTTCATCTGGCATTTTTTTTGCAGCTTCTGCAATCATCATCCCTAATTGACCGCCACCTATTATTCCCAAAACTTTGGACATTACAAAACAGGCGATTATGGATTAAAAATATCTAATGCTAACCCTGTAGATCTAGGTTTGTAAAGTAAATTGGATATTTTTCTTTTTTAACGACTCAATTAGTAATTGGGCTTGTTCTTTTCCTTGAGTTTCAAGACTTAGGGTTACTCCTGCAGAGCCTGCATTGATTTCAGAACTTAGTCTGTCATGGACGACCTCTACAATATTTGCATTAGCAAGGGTAATCTCGTCTACAATTTCTTTGAATGCTCCTGGTCTGTCAGGCAACAGTATTGATAATTTGAGCAAACGTCCCATTGCAGCTAGCCCCTTGTCTACGATTTGTCCTAGCAGATACATGTCAACATTTCCTCCCGCCAACACAGCTACAACCTTTTTGCCAACTGCTGGTTTTTTTGAAATCAGATAAGCCAAACTTGAAGCTCCTGCAGGTTCTACTACAAATTTCATTCTCTCCATTAACAGGAACATTGCTTTTGTAATTTCTATGTCATCAACTAGGACTATTTCATCAATAAGCTCTTTGATTATTGAAAATGTAAGTTGTCCTGGAACTTTGACTGAAATTCCGTCTGCAATAGTTCTGTCACCGCCACTGGAAGTAATCGACCCTGATTTTATAGAATCATGCATTGCAGGAAATGATTTTGATTGAACCCCAATTATTTTAATTTGAGGATTTTTTTCTTTGATTGCAATTAATGTTCCAGATGCCAATCCGCCTCCACCTATTGGAAGATAAATCTCATCTACATCTGGCAAGTCGTCTAATATTTCAAGCCCTATTACTCCTTGCGCAGCTATGATTTGAGGATCATCAAATGCATGTATCATTGTTGCACCAGTCTCTTTGGCTATTTCTTTCGCTTTAGATGATGATTCATCATAGTTTATTCCCTCCAAAATTACTTTGGCACCATATCCTCTAGTTGCAGCTACTTTTGCGGGAGATGCGTTTTTTGGCATTACAATAGTACACGGAATTTTTTCTAAAGCAGATGCATATGCTACTCCTTGTGCATGATTGCCTGCAGAAGCTGCTACAACACCTTGTTTTTTTTCTTCATTAGATAGCGATTTAATTTTAAAATAAGCTCCTCTAATTTTGAATGAACCTGTCTTTTGTCTAAACTCTGCTTTTAGATAAAGATCTGAACCAGTAATATCGCTAAACACGGGTGAATGTATCAAAGGGGTTTTTCTTATTTCATGGCCTCGCAAAGAATTTGCTGCAAGTACATCATCATATGTTGGGTTCATTGGGAATGTTGCTATTGATTTGGTGTATTTGACTTCTTCTATACAAAAATTGCATCTTTAGTCAAATTTTATGAGTAAATTCTGAATAATGGCTAAATACTTTGAGAACCTAATTAATCTGATACCCAAGAGCCGGAACCCCCTTTGAAAAAATCTCTCATATTCTGGTTTCTTGGCTTATGATTGAATGGCAGTCTGAAATTCTGATAAACGCTTCATGATGTTTTCTTTAACAGAATCGGACATTTTTCTAGGATCAAACACGCCTTCACGATTACCATTTTTGATAAACTCTAAATCCAAAGTTAATAAGCATCCTTCTTCCCCTGCTACTAGTCTAGGATCATCTATCAAAACATTCGATGTTTGATATGTTTCAACTAGTAGAGAATCAAGTTCAGAAAATAACTGTGATTTTCTTTCAGTTAATTCTTGAAAATCCACACCTGCATCATTTTGAATTTCTGCAAAAACTTTTTCTCGCAATTCATCATTTTCATAAAAGATTTCAAATAATTTTTGATGATCAAAATCCTTGTAGCCCATCTCTTTTAATTTATTTAATACCATTTGATCACTATTGTCAGCTAGTTGTTCCTGTTCATTTTTTGTCAAATCTACAATTTTAGATAACTCTTTTTGACAATCAATTACCCTTTGATCTGGTTTGTAATACAAAAGAACATGAAATTGTAACGACAAATGTCCTGACAACAAATAACTCCCTTCTTTGATTTCAAATTTTGTAAAAATTCTTCTAACATCTTGATTATTAGTTATTGAAACGTCTTGCAAGGACCACATTTTTAGCGAATCATTTATTTTTTGAAAATAATCGGATACTAATTTTGGATCGAATGTTTCTTGATCTGTAATTGTGGAGTCACCCATCATGACTTTGACATCGATCGTTTTTACCAATTCAGTCATTTTTGGAAGGTATGATTTTTGAATTGATTCATTTTTTTCATTTAGCAATTGAATGAATTCATTAGAAGATCTCGAACCTAATCTCACAAGAAATGTTAAA
Organism: Candidatus Nitrosopumilus sp.; assembly: GCA_050633805.1. GTDB lineage: Archaea > Thermoproteota > Nitrososphaeria > Nitrososphaerales > Nitrosopumilaceae > Nitrosopumilus. The sequence continues at coordinate 1,194 of JBOEHF010000011.1, read as the reverse complement.
TAATCACTCTCCTTAAACCTTCATCATTAAATCTAAATAGATTGGATGGTCATACTATGCATGAGTTCAACTAACATTCTCTGTGAATTTTGTGATGAAAATATTGTAGAGTACTATCATGAAGGATACAAGGGAATGAGGGGAAAATGCCCTAAATGTCAAGTTGACTTTCCCCTGGATTGAGGCGATATTATGAGTGATAGTAAAAATGAAAAGGATCATGAATCAGAAAAAATAGAAAAAGGCATCAGTGTTGTAGATATGCTACTTAGTAAAAATCAGAATGAAATTTTAGATTCTGAAACCATGATTTTAGAAACTCAAAAAAGAGTTTGGGGAGCTCTCAAAAAAGGCTATGAATATAGTGGTTTAATTGATGAATCAGACGCATTTCTAAGAAAAAACGTTTATTCAAAATTAGACATGGTTGTACTCTATGTGGATTTAGTAGGATCTACAACAATGACTTTGGAAATGCCTGCTGAAAAAATTGCAATTATAATTAGTTCATTTTCTCAAGAAATGGCTGCAATGATTCGACAACATAACGGATATGTTTTGAAATTTGTGGGAGATGCAGTAATTGGATATTTTGTAGGAGAGGGCATGATTGTTGCAGATAATGCAGTAAATTGTGCAAAATCCATGATTTCAATTATTCAAAAAGGAATAAATCCAATTCTAGACCAATACGATTATCCCGATTTGATGGCCAAAGTTGGACTTGATTTTGGCCAAAACATTGTAGTTCGTTATGGTGCAGATGTGAAAAATTCCCATGTGGATTTAATGGGACCTGCAATGAATATTGCAGCAAAAATACAAAACATGGCAAAACCTAACCAAATTTTGATCGGATATGATGTATATCAAAAATTACATCCAAAAACCCAAAAAGAGTTTTCTCAAATAGTTTGGAAAAAAGATGAATGGAAATATCATTCTAGAATAACAGGTGAGCTCTACAAAGTCTACGAATATGGGAGATAATCTAATCTAAAATTACACTGTAAATTTATCAGGACATTCTACATGTTCATAGTGATGTTCAGTGAATTTTTCTTGAACTACGTAAATTACAATCTTGTGTAGATCTTTTTCTTCAATGTCTTTTTTACATCTCAAACATGATTTTTTTGATTGTTCCATGTGTACCAGCGATCCAAACTACGAATCTATAAGGATCTGCGATCA
>JBOEHF010000010.1:0-18687 GCA_050633805.1 Candidatus Nitrosopumilus sp. | reverse complement strand
GATAATGTAAAGACCCCTCTTCAATTTTTCCAACATAGTATCCGTAAAGAAAATCTACTTCATTGCCACACTTCCAAATTTGTTTAATGGCTGGAAATGTCTGTTTTATCTCAGTTGGTATCTCTTGAATTCTTCTTTGAATGTATTGATCAACTGATTTCCTAATTGATGAATCTTGTAGCAATTCAAATATTATTTATCCAAACTTGCTTTTTAGTCCTTTTCATCTTTTTTATTTTCCCCTGGCTTATCCCACATGTGCATGGTTCCTCTGACCATAAATGATCCCACGATTATGGCAACTAATCCTGTTACCATGAACAAAAATAATTTTCCGATATCTTTGATGCTTGCCACTGTGATTATCCCTTATCTTTCTAATTATAATAGTCTGAGCTGTGGGCAATTAGATTCAATAATGAGTTATCTAATTCTCATTTGATGTCTAAAATCAAACAGATTGCTGCATGGATTGCAATTATTGGCGGCGGAATTGCCTTCTTCTTCTTCTCAATTGAGATGGCCGAATTCATGCGATAATTGTGAAAACTAAATACGCTCCATCTTGAAATGATGTCTATGATTACTCAAGAAATTAAGGATTTTCTAAATTTACAAAAACTTGGATATGTTGCCACGGTCACATCTGATGGCAAACCCAACATTTCCCCTAAAGGCACCATTATCGGATGGGACCTTCAAACATTGGCATTTGCAGATATTCGCTCACCGGATACCCTGAAAAATCTAAAAGATAATCCAAACATAGAGATTAGCGTGATTGATCCTTTATTGCGTAAAGGATTCTTGTTTGAAGGGCAGGCTCAAATTATTCAAGAGGGTACTGTGTATGATGAAATTTTATCTTACTATAGACAAAATGGAATTAGAAGTCCGATAGCCTCAATCGTACTTGTTTCAGTCTCTGATGTGTCTGATGTAACTTCGCCATTGTATGATATGGGAACTACAGAAGAAGAGATTAAATCAAAATGGCAAAAACATTTTGCAAATCTATGATTTATCTGATTTGGTTTCTTGTTTTAATTTTTCCAATTCTTTTCTTGTATTATTGTGCTCTTCTCTTTCTTTTTCCAGCATATTCTGAACTGACTCTAACTCTTTTTGTACAGTATTGAGTTTTGATTTTAATGACCCAACTACTGCACTAGCAGCCTCGATAACTCCTTCAGAGCTTTTCTGATTTTTGCTATTAATTCCGATAAACTCTTTTTCAGAAGGGGTAAGAATACTGGTATCTTCAAATGTATCTTTTTTATCTAATTCATCTTTTGCATTGTATAGTCTAGAATTTGCCTCTTCTAGTTCTTTTTTTACTTCAACTTGTTGCTTCTTGATATTATGCAGTGTAGCCAGTTCTTGTTCAATTTGCTCTTTTATCTCAGCATGTTTTTTAGAAAACTCATCTACCTCTTCTTTAATTTTAGTATGCTCGCCCTGTATTTTTTTGAATTCATTAATTGATTGGGTATCTTTTATTAATTTTGATTTATTTCCCTCCCTTGTTTCTTTGTACTCTCTTTTGATAATGTCTAATTCCATCTTTTTTTGATTTAGCTCTTTTTTTACCAGCATCAAATTGCCAACTATTGAGTCATACTCTTCTCTTACAGTTGTGATTTTTTGTGTAATGTTATCTAATTCACCTTGTTTTTCCCTGAATTCATTTTGTAGTTTCTCAACTTCTGATTCAAGTTCTGCTTTTAGGGTATTTTCTTCCTTAAAATCTGATTCTTCTTCTTTCTTTTTACCAAAAAACCCCATATCTCTAACCAATTTTTCCCAAAAGATGAACCTTTCTTATTTTTTGGCTCTCCATCTGAAAAATTTCAGATAAAATCCAATGCTTCCTATCACTATTCCTCCAATCCATGCAATCGGGCCTAATCCTGCTTCTACTGTGACTTCTTGAGGCGCAAGAAATAGCAATAATGCTCCAAAAATGATTAATGCAAATCCTCCGCTGTTTTTTGATCTGTTATGTTCGCCGTGAACCATGATTATGTATACTCTGAAAGTGTTTTTGCTACTTGTTTTCTTCCAATGTCTGAAATGAATGGGCCTATTTTTGGCCCTCTTGTTGTTCCAAGAATTATTTGATACAATATTTTAAAGAAATCTTTTGGTTGAACATTATTTGCCTTTGCAATTTGATAAATTGTGTTTTGGATGTCTTCTAGTTCTTTTTCTCCTCCCAATTCACATACTAGTAACTTTAATGCTTTTTTTGCAGTGTCATCTAAATCAACTTGAGTTTTTTCTTGTTCATCAAATGTGTCTGAATAATTCCCTGCAAGATAAATTAGTTTTTCTATCTCGGGTTCAGGATTTTTTATGACCCCATAGTCCAACAGTTTTTTCATGACTCTTTCACTTCTGTTTTCTTTGAAGATTTTTGCCAATTCAACAACCAGTCTATAATTTACATGTGTGCTTGATTGTTTTGGCGGGTTTAGCAAATTGATGTATTCGTATAACCCTTTTGATTTTGTGAGCTTAGCTTGGTTATCTACTTTCATTCGTCCAAAATAGATATCTTCAAGTTCATTATATTCGGCCATTAGTGATGGAATGTCATCAAATCCTAATTCTCTTGCACCTGTAATTCGTTTGTATAGTAATAGCAGAATTGATTTTGAAGTTCCAAATTCTAACCATTTTTGTGCAGTAATGACATTGCCTAAGGATTTTGAAATCTTTTTGCCGCCTTTGTCTAGGAACATTTCATATTTTACATGATGCGGATGTGGGAACCCTAGAATCTCATCGGCAACCCAGTCATTTACTTTAACTGAATCCATGATGTCTTTTCCATACGCTTCAAATCTAATGTCAAATGCGGCCCATCTTGCTGCAAATTCTACCTTCCAGGCTAGTTTTCCAAGGTCTTTTCCAATATCTGCTTCCCCTACATGGCCACACCCTTCGACTAGGTTGGAACCTATTTCAGCATCATGACAAGTGTATTTGACTTTCCTTTCATCTGCAATGTATTCAGAAGATTCTGCTGTGTAGAGTCGATTACAATTTGCACAAACTGGGAAATATGGTAAGAATTTTTGATATTTTTCTTGTCCGACCAGCTCTGAAATTTTATCTCCAATCTTTGTACTGTTTTGTAATATTGTATGGATTTGATCTTTTAGCAATCCTTGTTTGTAAGTATCAACTGCTCTTCTAAATTCATATTTTATTCCAACGTTATCTAATCCTTCAAGTAAAATGCTGCTCATGTGCATTCCGTAAGAGTCGTGACAGCCGTATGGGTCTGGAATTAATGATACAGGTTTTGCAATGTGCTCTTCCAAACCAAACTCTTTCATGCCTTCTGGGATTTTTCTCAAACCATCAAGGTCGTCTGAATATGCAATTAACTCCGATTTGTATCCTAAATTTTCTAATGCTAGTTTAACACCATATGCTCTTACTGCATCACCTAAACTTCCGATGTGCGGAATCCCTGATGCTCCAAGACCACTTTCCACTTTGAGAAGATCTGTATTTCTTCCAAGTATCTTTTCTCGTTCAAGCAACTCTGATGCTAGTTTGTCTATCCAAGTTCCTTTACCGATTATGTCTTGCTCTACCATCTCTTTTCGCTAACTCAATGTCTTGGACATGTATGGCCCATATAACGAATACCCTAACTTTTGATAATATTCTCTAGTACCTACTGCACTGATTACTAGAATTTTCTTTGCATCAAATTCTTCTTTGGATATCTTTTCAGCTTCTCTCATCAAACTTTTTCCTAACCCTGAATGCTGTATTTCATCATCACCCTTCTCGCCAAGTTTCAATGATTTACCATAAACATGAATTTCTCTAACAATGCATGTGTTTTGATCAATTTCATCTCGATGTGCATCTGCACTTGGATTTCTTAGTCTCAAAAATCCATATATCGATTCATTCTTGTCCTCATAAGACAAGAATACTTCTTTTCCGCCTGATGAATCATAATTGATTCTGTTGAGTTTTACATCGCCCCCATCGGACTTTTTGTTGGCTAGTCCTGCCTCTCTACATCTGATACATTTACAAGATTGTCCCAATTTCGCAAGGTTTTGGTGCACGATTTGTCTTAAATTGCCTGATTTTGGTCCTGCGATAATCTCTTTAGGCGAAATCTCCCTCTGAACTCTCATAATTCGGACCCATTTTGGAACATTTCTTTTTGCTTCAGTTAGAACTTTGATCATATCCTCATCTGAATATGGAGTGTATTTTCCTTGTTTGTATTCGTCATACATTGGTGTGTTTTCAATTACAAGGGATGGGTAAATTTTCAGCATGTCTGGACGCAATTGAGGATCTTCAAACAATTTCTTAAAATCTGCAATGTCTCCTTCTGGTGTCATTGTTGGCAACCCTGGCATCATATGTGCAACAATTTTGTATCCCGCATCTTTTGAAATTTGAAATGATTCAACTACGTCGTTATAGTTGTGGCCTCTATTCACTATATCATAAACACGTTCTTGTAATGATTGCACCCCAATCTCTATTCTTGTAATTCCATAACTTAGCATCAAATCCACATGTTCTTGTTTACAGTAATCTGGCTTTGTCTCAATTGTAAACCCCACATTTCTAATTGACGCATGTTCATTGTTAGATTTTGCATCTTCCAAATCTTTTGAGTCTGTACCGTTTAGTGCATCGTAACATGATTTTATGAAATCTCTTTGATAGTCTTTTGGCATAAACAAAAAAGTTCCACCAACAATAACTATTTCCATTTTAGATGGATCATGTCCAAATGCAATTAGTTTTTCAATCTTTGATGTGATTTGTAATTTAGGATCAAATTCATTTTCAATTGCATTAAGTGATGATGGTTCTTTTCCTGTGTAGCTGTTAGGTGAATTAAATTCAATTCCACCTGGACAATACGTGCAACGTCCATGGGGACATGCATATGGTTTTGGCATTAATGCAACTACTGAAACTCCTGATGCAGTTTTTGCAGGTTTTCTTAACAATACTTTTTTTAGTTTATCAAAATCAGATTCTTTTACCATGGATAAAATTTCGTAATTTCTAGGAATTCTTTCTAACGCATATTTTGTACAAATTTTTATGATTTCTTCTTTGACTTGTTTTTTGCTAGGCTCTTGAATTGTCAGCAGGTTCTGAATAATCTCATCACATGCTTTGGACAAAACTGGGTCTAGTTTATTCATGAATATTCACACTGATCTGGACATAAATTCGTTAAATAATTTGAGACAGGTACTGCCCATCTATGCCTAGTTATTTTTCCTTCAGGTTTGGATATTTTTCTAGATGGATTTCTCTTTGTCCCAGTCTTTCTCTTAGATAATTTTTTCACAATATTCTTTTTGACAGTTCTTAATTCGTTTAATTCTAATTATTTTCTTTTGATCTCTGCATTCATTTCTGTCTGAAATGAATCATTGTTTGTATCAGACATGATTTGAACTAAATAATTTTCAATATGATTTAACACTTGTTGGTGACTTATTCGGGCTTTTGTTCTATGCTTTTTCCAGCTGCAACGTCACCATCGCTTTTTCTCTGCTCTTTTCGGTATTCCATTTTTAGCCATATCGGCGTGATGATTGTAGTTACTGCCACCATAATTACAATTGTAGAATATACTTCTGATGTTAGAACTCCTGCTGTTACTCCCACTCCTGCAACAATTAATCCAACTTCTCCTCTTGAAATCATTCCTATTCCTACTCTCATTCCCTGAGCTTTGCTTTTCAAAAAGAATATCGAAGGCAATCCACATCCAAACAGTTTCGTTACAATTGCAACTACAATGATGACTCCACTTAACATCAAAATTTCTAAATTGACTGCCCTTAGGTCTACTTGTGCTCCGATGATCGCAAAAAATAATGGTGCAAAGATTAATCCAATTTTTCCAATATAGTTCTCTACTTTTTCAAACACTTTGGTCGTTGATAACGCCATTCCCACTGCAAATGCCCCCACAATCGGCGACAGTCCTATGGACCCAGCTAACGCTGCCGCACCAAAGAACGCCGCAGTGGCTATTCCTTCCACACTGCCTTTTGCTTTCCATAATCTTGGCGTGATTATTTTTGGAATTATAACTACTGCTACTACCAACATAATTGCAAAGAATCCTAATACTTGCAAAATTGTAATCATTACTTCTGATAATTCGATACTTTCTACTCCTCCATCTGATCCTGCAATTGATGTTACAACGGATAATACTGCAATTGCTAAAATGTCATCTACCACTGCGGCTCCAATGATCAGTCTAGCTTCAGGGGTTTTGATTTTACCAAATTCATTTAACACTTGAATTGAAATTGCGATACTTGTTGCAGTAAGCGCCGTCGCAATCAACATCGATTGCAAAGCATCAAAACCAAACATTTGGAATACTGCAAGACCTGCAAAGAACGGAACTACTACTCCCAAGGTTCCGACTGTGAAGGATGCCTTTCCTCCTCTAAGGAATTCTTTTGGTGTCATTTCTAATCCTGCCATAAACAAAATGACAATTGCACCCATTTCTCCTAAAATTTTAATTTCATCATTGATTTGTAAAAGCTGTTTTCCGTCTAGTACAAAAAATTGTCCTAATGCAAACGGGCCTACAATCATTCCAGCTAACAATTCACCTAAAACAATTGGAAGTTTTAATCTGAGGAAAAGTTCTGCCATCAGTTTTGCTGCAAATAGAAGAATGCCTACTCCTATGATCGTCTCTATGAAGTGCGCTTCTGCTGCCATCTTTTTCTGATTTGTACTAAAAATTCTGTCATATAAGGTGATATCGAGTCGAAAGTTATTTTGCTGTTGTAAATTTAAGCAATTTTTGTTGAATTTACAAAAATACCTTTCTTGGAAACGATCTGCCCTATCTCTTGGCTTGAGATCTTGTGTTTTTTGAAAATTGATTTGATTCCAATTGCTTGATCTTTTGGTGCCACCACACAGAATCCCACCCCCATATTGAATGTCTTGTACATCTCTTCAGGCTTTACTCCTTGTTCTTCCACCAGTCCCATAATTGGTGGAATTTTGGGCAAAGAGTCTATATCATATCCTATGTTTTTCAGGCGTAACAATTTGGTAAATGCCCCACCCGTAATATGTGCAAATCCGTTCACTTTGCATTTTTGATTAATCTCAAGTACTGGCTTTGTGTAAATTTCAGTTGGTTTGAGTAATGCGTCTCCAATTACTCCCACTCCTTTGACTTTGTCTTTGACTGAATATTTTGTTAACAGTGCTTTTCTTGCAAGTGAGTATCCGTTTGAGTGAATGCCAGAACTATTGGCTCCGATAATTACATCCCCAGATTTGATTTTATTTCCAAGCACCATCTCTTTTTTCTCCAACATGCCTACAACCATTCCGGCTAAATCAAATGCAAATCCTTTACCTTCTATTACATCTGGCATGATTGCAGTCTCTCCGCCAACAATTGGCATTACTGATTTTTTTGCACCTGTAACTAAACCTTCAACAATTTTTTTGAATATTGGTACATCATTTTTGTTTGCAGCAATATAGTCTACAAATGAAATTGGTGTTGCCCCAATACAGATAATGTCATTAACATTCATTGCAACGCAGTCGATTCCAATTGTGTTGTATTTTTTCATCATATTTGCAATTACTACTTTGGTTCCAACTCCATCAGTATGTGTAGCTAAGAGTTTTCCTCCAGAAATTTCTACAATTCCTGCATAATGACCAAACCCATGTGTCATCTTTGCTTTTTTCTGAAGTTTGTGGGTTGATGCAATTAATTTCCCAATTGCCTTTTGACTTTGTTTAATTTTTGAAATATCCACCCCTGCTTTTTTGTAAGTTAGAGCCATAGTTTGTTGCGCATCTGTTATGAATAAAAGAATTTGCCCTGTGTTTCAATCACATGTACATTCCAGTTATCTCTTCCCTATGCTCCGCATATTTCTGAGACAATTCGCTAAATTCAGAATGTATTCTGTCTTTCTCTTTTTGTAATTCTGATGTGTCTATTTTCATATCATAGAATCGATTCAGTGCCTCAATCAAAGTAACTGCGGCCTCAGAATCTGGTGCCTCTTTGTTTGCTTTGGCAAGTAACGTTAATCCTTGAATTTCTCTTACGAGACACTCATTTAGTATACCTCCTGGAATTCCGGTAATGAACCCTTGAGGAATCATACTGATGTCCTTGTCAGCCATTGTTCTAACCAGATCCTCTTCTGCTGCACAGTATGCTTTATCATCGTGCTCATCACTTGCAACTCCATCTAAGATTACAATTTCTTTGGAGCCTTTTTCTGCTGCCCAGTCTAAAATTGATGCAACTAGATAATACAGTCCCTCCATTTTCAATGTAATTTCACAAATTATTGCACAAACTGTTCCTTCTTTATTTGCATAAAATCGAAATGGGTGGCGCAATCTGCCTCTCATGAAAACAGTCGATGGCGGGAGATATTTTGATCTCATCACTGCAATTTCTTCCATCTCTAATTCTGCAATGATGTGATTAATTGATACTGGCCCTACAAGACCTGCTCCAACAAATCCTGCAAAAATTATTGGGCTATTTAATTTCGTTTTATTTAATTCAAAGACCTCTGCATCTGGAAATTCTTTTTGCACTGTTTTTGTCGATTTGTTCTGTCTAATTATCTTTTAGTTAACACGCATAATCATTTTTTTGCATGAACAGGTTCAACATCACTCTTCCCTTGTCTGTTATGGTGTAAATTACGTTTGCACCAACTGATTTTTTCTCGATGAATTTGTAATCTACACACAAGTGCAGATAATTCAGAAATGATTTTTTCATTCTGATCTTTGACTTTGAATACAAATCAGAAAACGTCATAGGGTTACCTCGTAACTGGTATAACAGTTTCAATAAAGATAACGTACTGTAATCTTTTGTTCTTGCTTTGACTGCATCAAGTACTTGTTCATCTCTATGGATGATGAAATCCTCGAATTGGTCTGCCACTTCTAGTGGCACATATGTTAGTCTTGCTCGCATCANNAACTGTTTTACAACTAGCTTGAATTGTTTGAATTGTGAAATTATAGTGCATCACCTGATTTAAACAGCCAAAATCCAAATTCATTTTATGGAAATTGCAATAAGTGCTGTACTAACTGTAGTCGGATTAGTTATGCTATGCTTTGGTGGTAACTGGCTAGTCAGCGGCGGTGTGGCAATTGCAAGAAAATTTCGTATCAGTAATTTAGTAATTGGAATGACTATTGTAGCTTATGGCACTTCAACTCCTGAACTTGCAGCAAGTATTGCAGCAGCTGGGGAATATAGCGCAATAATTCTAGGGAACATCATTGGAAGCAATATTGCAAATGTCGGAATGGTTATTGGTGTTGCAGCAATTCTTGTTCCACTTGCAGTATCAAAATCTGTTTTGAAAAAAGAGATTCCAATCATGCTTGGTGTTTCAGCTCTTTTAATTTTAATCTCAATTGATGGAGAAATTTCTCAATATGACGGAGTGTTGCTACTTGCAGGTCTGGGAGTCTTTGCATATTATACATTCCGAGATGCAATGAAACAAAGAGCAGAAACCAAAGAAGAAATCAAACAGGGTGCAAACAATGTATATCTAAAGTCAGGAGGACTAATAGGAATCGGTATTGTGCTTTTGTATGTTGGTGCAATACTTACAGTGGATAATGCAGTAATTTTAGCTAAAGAGTTTGGATTATCTGAAAAAATAATCGGATTGACAGTAATTGCAATAGGAACATCTCTTCCAGAATTGATTACATCTATCATTGCAATAAGAAAGGGACATGCAGATATCGGTGTTGGGAATATCATTGGAAGTAATATTTATAATATTTTGATGATCATGGGAGTAGGTGCGGCTCTTGGCGGAGTGATGGTTGGAGCTGATGTCTATGTTGATTATGCAATTATGATAATTTTCAGTCTGTCATTATTGATTGCAATAAAAACTGGAGTGATTGGAAGAGCCATGGGCGTGTGCCTTACAATTGGCTATGTTGCCTATCTGATAGCCGCATTTTTTAAGTAATTTGTGCCTACTTTAGACCTAAATTGACTTTACTGAAATATTTTCAGCTTTGATTGATGGTGTAATGGATGGCAAAGATGCCCACTGGATTACATTTCTTTGATTGTTTCCAATCGCTGAGATATTTTTAACCATCTGAGGCAAGTTGTGAATTATTCTAACTGATTTTCCCGGACATATGATCTCCCCATTCTCAATTATTCTAATTCCGCTTCTTGCAGTACATGAAAAATCTCCTCGGATTGGGTTTACGGCATATGTATACCATAATCGTCCTACCAACAACCCGTGTTTTGTTTCCTTTATCATTTCCTCTTGGGATTGTTCTCCAGGTACAACCTTGAGATTATGTGGAGATGAAATTGGAATTGGTTCAGCACTTCTGCCCATGGGTGATCCTGGACGTGATGCATTACCGGTTGATTCTTTTCCTTCTTTGTAGCTATCAAAAAGATTAGAGTATGTATTTTTGAAGATTCCATTCTCAATTAAATTCTTCTTCTGAGTTGCAATCCCCTCATCATCAATTGACTTTGTCCCGATTCCTTCTGGAATGTGGGGATCATCAACTAGGCTGAGTTGCTCTACTGCAATTTCTTTTTTAAAATTATTTGAAAAACAACTCTTTTTCTCAGAGAATATTTTGAAATTAAAATTTGCAGCCACTACAAATGCCAATAGTTCACCAACTGAATATGGATCAAAAATTACGGAATATGAATCTGAATCAACTTTTTGGGGGTTAATGGATTCCATACACATTGTTTTAGCATCACATCCTATTCGTTCTGCAGAAAAGTTGGCCAATGTTCTTCCACTTGCATGTCCTATACCCGATACTGGTATTTCCCCATACTCTGATTCTGCATTGATAATCCCTGAAATGTATGTGGCCTTATCTTTGAGATTCAGTCCGTTTGAATTCATTAATTCAAAATTCTCAGATACAATATTGAGCGATCCTGTAATCGTGGTAACTTTACCATTAGAAGCTGAATTAATCATATTTTGAGCGATATCCATACTTTTAGAGCCTGAAATCTGATCTAATTTTTCATCAAACGTCCCCTCTAATACTCTGTGGTTTGCTTTGTACGGCAATCCCCTCCAAAATTCCCTTGGCTTTAGATTTGATAGAGCACTAGATGCATCATCAATTGTTTTCTCTATATTTTCGCCATTTGTTGTGATAGTCGATGCAATTTTTTTGTCATGAATCAGTCTGATTCCATAACTCTCATCATAGTTTTGTTTAATCTCTGCAATTTCAGAGTCTGTGATTCTTACAGTTGTGATTTTTTTCTTGACTCCGATAATGTCACATTCATCGATTCCTATTTTCTTTGAATGCCCAAGTGCCTTTTCTAAGGCTGACAACTTATTGCTTCCTTGGATTCTTGTAATTGAATTTATTTATTTTAATCAATTCCACATAAGAGCCAAATTGTGATGGTGTGGCATTATCTAATTTGTCTTCCACCTCTTCATCCCCATCAAATCTTTTTAGAATTTTATAATGGGTATTTCTCTCAACTGGAACCCTGCCAATTTCTTTTACCATTCTTCTGATTTCTTTAGGTTTTAGTAATTGACCGTATTCTGAACCTGCAGATGTTGAAATACTCTCGTTGATCAATGTTCCTCCGAAGTCATTTGCTCCCCACATCAGTAATAGCTGAGACATTTTTTGTCCTTCTTTGACCCATGACATTTGCAAGTTATCAATAGAATTATTCAACATTATCCTTGATACAGCATGAGTAAGTAAAACATCATTTCCACTCCCTCCTTGTCTTATACCTTCATGTAATCCATGTATGTACATTGGAGCTTCAGTATGAATGAAATTTAGGGGAACAAATTCTGTAAATCCTCCTGTCTCTTTTTGAATCCCTCTTAATTTTGCAATATGGTTGACTCTGTCTTCTAGAGTTTCTAAATGGCCAAACATCATAGTTGAGGTGGTGTTAATCCCCATTTTGTGTGCAGTTTTTATGACTGTCTCCCAATCCTCCACGCTGATCCTTCCCGGAGATATCTTGTCTCTTAGTTTTTGATTCAGAATCTCAGCAGAAGTTCCTGGGAGTGTGTCTACCCCAGCTTCTTTCATTCTTTTCAAAAACTCTTCAATTGAAACGTTTGAGCGAGTTGCTCCGTAGAGAATTTCTTCAGGGGAGAATCCGTGAATATGAATATCTGGAATTTCTTTTTTGATATCGCTGCAAATATTTTCATACAAATCACCTTTCATATCTGGAGGCAATCCTGCTTGAATGCAGACTTCGGTTGCACCTAATTGATATGCTTCTTTTGCTCGACGTACAATCTCTTCATTTGGAAGAAAATATCCTTCTTCTTCTCTGAAATCCCTACTAAATGCACAAAATCCACATTGTTTGATGCATACATTTGTGAAATTGATATTTCTATTAACTACATATGATACGGCATCTCCCACTCTTCTTTTCCTTAGTTCATCAGCAACCAGACCTACAAGGTGAAAATCTACTCCGTTGACTTTGAATAACTCCAATCCTTCTTTTGCAGATATCTCTTTTTCAGATAATGCATTGTTAAGAATCTCAGATATTATGGGATCTGTATTTTTGAAAAGTGAGTCCATGTTGATTGTCATCTCCAATATTCCTCTTTTACGAATCCTTCCTCATCTTCAATGGCTGATATCTTATATCTTAACTCTTTACTAATAAATGAAAAGTATTCAGGATACACCGGGAATCTACATTTCAAACCAAATCCTGCTTGCTTTGAATATTTGTCGACTTGACTTATTTCTGGCCATGAGAATTCTGGATTGACAAAGTCGGGGGTCAGTGGGGATATTCCCCCCCAATCATTGATTCCAACTGTTAAGAAACTCTGATATGATTTTGGAGAAAGATTTGGCGGAATCTGTATGTTCATCTGCGGCATTATGATTCTAGATAACGCCACAACTAGTTTGAAGTATTTTTCATCAGCTGACGGTTCATCTTTCATTTTGGTATCAGGTTTTGGCTGAAAGTTTTGTAAAATTACTTCTTGTATATTTCCATATTTGTCGTTGATTTGTTTAATTGCAAATAACGAATCAATAATTTCCTCCATTGTTTCTCCAATCCCTACTAGAATTCCTGTAGTCATTGGGATTCCAAGTTTCCCAGAATTTTCTAAAATCTCCAATCTTGCTTTTGGTCTTTTACTTGCTGCCAAATAGTGTGGCATTCCTCTTTCTGTTAATCGTTCACTTACATTTTCAAGCATTACTCCCATTGAGACGTTTGTTTTCTTCAACTCTTTCATCTCTCCATAGTTCAGATTTCCTGCGTTTGTATGTGGAAATAGTCCTGTTTCAAGCGCTAGTTCTGATGCGTGAATTAGGTATTCTGTTGTAGTTTTGAATCCATTTTCTTTTAACCAGTCTCGAGCTTCTTGGTATCTTTGCTCTGGTTGTTCTCCTGTAACAAATAATGCTTCAACACATCTGTATTTTTTTGCAAGAACTAGTAATTCTGAAATTTGTTGTTTTGACATTAACGAAAGCTTTGCTTCTCCAGGTTCAGATTTGTATGTGCAATATGAGCATGTGTCCTTGCAGAGATTAACAATATTGAAAAATGCTTTTTTTGAAAATGTAACGGAATTGTCTTTAAATTTTTTTCTCAAACTTTGAGCAACTAAAAACAAATCATTTGGATTTTCAACTGCTTTTTGATAAATCCCAATCACATCTTGGCGTGATACTGGTTTGTTCTCTAAAATGTTGTTTAAACTCTCAGAATCAAAGACTAGATTATTCAACAGAAGATTTCTTGTTAGCAAGTATTTATGCTTGTATTGAATTAATTTCCATTTGGTCTTTCTTGAAGTATGATTGTGATATCAGTTGTTCTTCCATCTCGCAATACTTCTAAAATCATTTCATTTCCGATTGATTTTGCCCTTTGAAGATGAATCAAAATGTCATCGATTTTTCTGACCTCATTTCCATCAACTGATAAAATAATGTCTCCTCCTACAGGATAGTTGACTCCATCCACTTCGATGGTTTTATCTGAACCAATCAATCCTGCATCAAATGCTGGACTATCTTCAACAACTGTAATTACTAGAAATCCTATTGCATCTTTTTGATTCAATACTTTTGCCATGTCTGGATCAATATCTCTACCAGAAATTCCAATCCATGGATGCTTGTATTCTCCATCTTCGATTAATGTTGGAATGATTTTAGCTACTGTCTGTGATGGTATTGCAAAGCCAACTCCTGTAAATTCTCCTGTGTTTGATTGAATGGCTGTGTTAATGCCCACAATTTCTCCACGCATGTTTAGTAATGGTCCTCCAGAGTTTCCTGGATTTATTGCAGCATCTGTTTGAATTACATCTGGAATTGAAAATTGTGATTCTAATGGAAGCAATCTGCCTATCTGACTAACAATTCCGGAAGTCATAGAGCCTGATAATCCAAACGGATTACCTATAGCTGCAATACTTTCACCAACTTTGAGATTTGATGAATCTCCAATTAGTAATGGATGCAGTAATGCCAAATCTGCATTAACTTTGATTACTGCAAGATCTGTATATTCATCAGTTCCAATAATTTCTGCATTGTATGATCTGCCATCAAGAA
The DNA here is from genome assembly GCA_050633805.1 of Candidatus Nitrosopumilus sp. GTDB lineage: Archaea > Thermoproteota > Nitrososphaeria > Nitrososphaerales > Nitrosopumilaceae > Nitrosopumilus. Next base: position 3,999 of record JBOEHF010000010.1, on the reverse strand, counting down.
ATGTAACTACTACTTTGTTTGCATTATTTACAACATGAGCATTTGTAATGATGTGTCCATTCTTGTCAAATACAAAACCTGATCCTACTCCTCCTCTAACATCCTCTGTTTCTCCTCTTTGAACATTAACTCTAACTACACCTGGTTCTGATTTATCAAAGATTTCAATTAGTGACAAATTTTTTGAATACATTGGAGTTGCTTCTGCAATTGTATTGTTTGGTGGTTCAACAACACTGATTTCTGATTTCATTGATTCTGGTGGAGAGATAAACAAAACTGCAAAAATTGCAATTGCCATTGCGGCTCCTATTGCCCCACCTACAATCATTCCTGATTTGTCCATGAGATTTTTTATTCCTAATTTTCTATCTAAAAGGCTTGCTATACACTAATGGAACTTTGAGAATGATCTTTCATAGAATAGCTTCTTCCTCTCCAAGTAACAGATGATGTTTTTTTGGCCTGCAACAATCCACTCAAAAATCCTAACACAACTACAAAACTCCCTAGAGGTGCAAATAGTGCATATCTTGTTTTCAACTCTAATCCAATTTTTGTCTCAATTACTGCTCCAATGTAAATTAGAATTGATGCAATTGCAGAAGTTACACATAGTACTTTGGCAGATATGATTTCATTAGGTAATAATGCTGATGTTGCAAATATGGGAAATGGAACAAATAACAAAAATACAATGGCAAAAAATACTCCAATTGCAATTTTTCCATTCTGAAGGTATAGCGGTATCATCAGACGCTTTAGAGCATTCCACAAAGTGCTCTTATCTCGTGCCCAAATGGCTCCAACCAAATGCTCTGCACGAACCATTTTCATTTTGTATCCGGACTCTTTGACTTTTTTTCCTAATGCCCCGTCTTCGATAATTTCATGTTTTACTCCTTCATGCATTCCAACTTTTTGATATGTCTCTTTTTTTATAATGAAAAAACTACCAAAGAAATAACCTGTTTTCTTTTTTGGATCATTAACGTTTAATGCAGAAAATCTTGTATGCAAAAACGTTGAAATCATTGGTAGCGTAATGTTTGTCCAAAAATCAAATGTAAGCATTTTAGGAATTGCAGATAGTGCATCCAAATCAAAAGAATTCAAATGCGTTACTGCTAGTTTGATTACATTTTCTGCATGCTCTGTATCTGCATCTGTAAATAACAATAGTTCTCCAGTTGCTTTTTTGTATCCTTCCATACAAGCCCAATTTTTTCCCATCCATCCGTCTGGTTTTGGTCTTGCTGTAACTGGAACAACTTTAGAATTTTTCTCGGCATACTCTGAAACTATTTTTCCTGTTGAGTCCTCTGATGAATCATCAATTACAATGATTTCATAATTTTCATAATCTTGCTTGATGAGTGAATCTAAACATTTTTCAATAAACTCTTCTTCATTTCTAGCTGGTAGTATTATGGATACTTTGGGGCGGCTTGTTGATGTGTTCTCAAATTTATCCAAAAATGGCGTTAATCTAAAAGAATCAACCATTGTTTTGATGAGAAATATCCAAGTCCCACAAATTCCAATTAAAATTGCAGCCAGAGTATAATTGAAAATATCTGTAATCAAGTCCATGAAATCTATCTCTCGATTTCTTCTTTGATGCTTTGCATGGCCTGCTCTGTTCCGCTTTTGATGTGTTTTTTAATCATACCTGTGAACATGCCCATCATCCCAGTTAATTTAATGTCCCAAAATGTTGAAAGGATAGTTTTCTCATCTTTTGGGATTAGTAAGACTATTTTCTGCCCGACTATGATTCCCTTGGTAAATCTTGCTTCAATTTTCTCTTTAGGATAAATTTTGACTTCTTGCAGGCATTTTTGATCTCTGAAAGCTATTGTTACTTCTCTTTTGACGAGGTTCTCATCTTTTGAGATGTTTCTTACTTCTTTTGTCCCCTTCCAAAACTTTGGCTCATTATCAATATCTGAGACAACATCCCATACTTTGTCTACACTTGCATTGATTTCAACTTCAACTTGAATTGTAGCCATAGCCTACAAACATTTGTGCCGCATTAAATATATTAGATTCCAACTGCATTTGAAGTAGACTGTGATGGGTAATATGCCTAAAATCCGGAACACTAACTCCAGTTCCAATGGCGTTTGCCATTCTTCCGTCACAGTCACTTAAAATTTGAAATAAGATGAAACCAACAAAATACATGCCAAAAATAGAGACGCTAGATGGTGCAGGCTTTTGGAAAAATGCATATGCACATCAACGTGGAAAATTATTGAAAAAAGTCAATGTTCCCGAAGATCAAATTGTTGAACTAGTGAACAAAAAGTATATGGAAATTCCAGCAGCTCTGAGATATGAAATTGAAACTAGTGGGATAAATAAAAAAGATTTACAATGACATTCGAAATTCATTTTAACGGGAGAAATTAGTGATTAACATGTCAACAGTATCTTATGATGATTTTGCAAAGTTAGACATTAGGGTTGCAAAAATTATTGCAACTGAACCAATTGAAGGCAAATCTAGAATCATCAAAGGCACAATTGATTTGGGAAATGATGACAAACGTGATGTAATTGTCGGTGGTGCACAATATTTCCAACCTGAAGAAATTGTAGGAAAAACTGTAATTGTCCTTGCAAATTTAGAACCAAAAAAGATGGCAGGTGTTGAATCAAATGCAATGCTGTTAGCTGCTGATGTTGATGATAAACCATTTTGGCTAACGGTCACAGAAGATGTGCCACTAGGCAGTCCAATAAAATAATCTTAAAATTAAAAATTAATGGAAATAGATTTTTGAGCTATGATGTTAATCATAAATCATTAATTTTTTCTCTTCTAGTAATGCATGTAGGTTATTTACAGAACGATATACGTCTGGTTCTTGTTTGGCACCTGTACAGACTAGTTTTCCTGATGAGAATAACAAAATCACTGTCTTAGGATCAAGCATTCTGTGAATTAGTCCTGGAAATTGCTCTGGTTCATACATACTTCGTGGTAGAGTTCTAGCGGCTTGTTCTAGATGGATTTTTCCACCCAAATTGATTGATGCGACAATATTTTGGATTGTCACTACAGCGTCTTTTTTGACTTTAATTCCGCCTTTACGGAGTTTTTGTACTACAGTTTTTACTGCTTTTCTGGCCATTTCTTCTGATTTTGAACCAGTACACACCATTTTACCTGATGTGAAAATCAAGGTTGCTGTTTTTGGTGTTTTTAATCTGAAAACTAGACCTGGAAATTGATCCGGATGATATTCGACATCTGGGAATGTTCTAGTAATTTCATTCAAATCCATCTTCTGCATTACATCTGCTGAAGCTACAACATTTTCCACACTTACGATAGGTTTTGTTTGTGGCATATTCGGCTTTTTTTGTATTTGAACTATAATAAAAGCACTCGCCATATTCTAGTCTCAAATACTCTATTTTCGCATGTTGTCAATTGAATTGATCTCAAAAATTGGGACGAATGCTTTAATTTGGTTCTCAGAATTCTTGATCTAGTGAATTTTACAAATTTTGATATTGATCAGATATTTGGAATGAAAGACGATACAAATCCATTAATGATGCTAGTCTGGATTCTTCCGATAATTCTTTTCGTGTTTTATGGACAACAAATCCAACTGTTTGTAACTTCACGGGAAATTAAAAAAGGAATTAAAAAACTTGATGGCTTTAGAGAAGAATCAAGAACCGAACTAATCGACCATATTAAAAATAATTTAAAACCAAAAGATGATCCTGTAAAAAAAGTTGATAAATTTTTAGATTATTTTACAATCATGCCAGTTGATATGGATCCTAATGGAATTGTAGACAAAGTACGTCATACTGTAAGGTCTAGAGAAGATTACACTAGAAATCATGTAAAGTCACTAAATCCACAAATGAGCGATATTGAATTAACCAAAACTCAAACATTACTTGAGATTGCATCATCACTGCAAATGATTCACAAAATAATTAATCACATGTTTTTGACTGCAAAAAAAC
>JBOEHF010000009.1:0-7832 GCA_050633805.1 Candidatus Nitrosopumilus sp. | reverse complement strand
ATTTTTAAATATACATAAATAGCAATAATGCTGGGTGAAAATAGGATGAATTTTAAACGTTCTACAACATCAATGACAATAGTCCTCATGGCACTGTCATTAGTTTCAATGACCTCAATTCAGCAAGAAGCTTTTGCTCAAACTCAGGGAATCTCCATTACGACAACAACTGAGAAAGCAGGAAACATGATTACAGTAACAGGTACAACAGCTTCAGATTACACAGACATCACATTTTCTGTATGGTCTCCAGACCAGAATCTAGTTGCTGCTTGGCAAGATACGCCAGATGCTAATGGAAACTTTGGCACGACATTTACAATAGGTCCAAACTGGACTGAAAATGGCATATACACCATTGTAGTAAAACAAGGTACATCATCAACGTATGAAGTGAAAGCAACTGTTGACATAACAAATGGCATGACTTTAAGAAGTACTTCTGAAACATTTGGTAATTTAGAAACAGGAATTTTCAAACCAAATGAAAATAATGCTGCTACAAATGCAGGACTTTCCCTCGACCCAATTATTATCGAGAATGGTTCTACAATGTTTGAGGTTACAGGAATGACAGATAGAGTAAGTCAAGACATCACATTGAAAGTAACAGCACCAAATGGAAATGTGGTAAAAGTTGATCAAATATCACCAAGACTTGATGGGAATTTCGCTGCTGAAATTACAGTAGGTGGATCATTATGGAAACAAGATGGATTCTACACTGTAACTGTGCAACAATTTGACGATCCAAAATATACTGCTTCATCTGAAGTAGATATCTTAGATGGAGTTGTAGTACCAGAATTCGGTACAATTGCAGCAATGATTCTAGCAGTAGCAATTATCTCAATAATTGCAGTTTCTGCAAAATCAAGACTTAGTATTATTCCAAGATACTAAAAGTCACACAACTTTTTTCTATTTTTAAATATACATAAATAGAGACAGATGCAAATCGCAACAAGATGAACAATCGTACGTCGTTCACGCTACTAGCCTTATTGACTGCAGTCGGTACTATGGCTATGTCATCAGCATATGCAGTGGAGTCAAATCCAGCATGTGTAGGATGTTCCATGGAAGATGCAAGAGCAATGGCATCAGAAGAACTCATTGGTGCTATCCCCGTATCTGTTTGGACAGACAAAGCAAACTATGGACACAGTGACATAATTATGGTAGAAGGTAGAGTGGCAAATACATCTGGATTCCCAGTAACAATTACTGTGATTAGTCCTCTAAACTCCATTGTTACAATTGATCAAGTCAATGTAGCAGAAGATGGTAGTTTTGAGACAACGCTAAACACAGCAGGTGCAATGTGGAAATACGACGGTACCTACACCATTAAAGCAAATTATGGCAGTGCTGAAAAAAGCAATATTGCCAAAATTGAATTATCTGGTGGAGTTGCATATACACCAAACTACAATACACCAGCATTACCAGACAAAAAATGTGGTGCTAATGAATTATCTGTAAGTGGTCAATGTGTACCATTTAGCATTTCAGGTGGAGAGGTAACAAGTGCAATGCTCAATACAAATGACAATTCAATTGTCATTATGATCAACGCCAAAGATGATGGAACATTAACAGTATCCCCATCAAAAACAGTCCAAGACGGTATCTTCATGGTATTAGTTGACGGAGAAGAATGGGATGATGTTGAAATTGTTGCAAACAAAGTAACAGTGATGTTCCCAGCAGGTGCTGAAACAGTTGAAATTATTGGTACCTTTGTGATTCCAGAATTTGGTACAATTGCAGCAATGATTCTAGCAGTAGCAATTATCTCAATAATTGCAGTTTCTGCAAAATCAAAACTAAGTATTATACCAAGATACTAAAAGTCACACAACTTTTTTCATTTTTTCATTTTTTAATAGTAAAGGAAATATACAAACGAGTATTTTGAAATTTGTGTATTTAAAAATATTTTATGGATTCATAGCATTGCTAATGATTTCTACAGGAATAGCATTTGCACAAGAATCAATAATTTCAATTGAAACAGTTGATAATCACTATGAAGAAGGAGACTCAATTATAGTTTCAGGAAAGGTAAATACAGTCATTGGAGGCACCCCGGTAATATTGCAATTATTTAATGAAGGTAATTTGGTAGATGTTGCACAACTTACAGTAGCACAAGATGGCAGTTTCACAAAAACATTCCTTGCTGAAGGAACATTATGGAAGAGATCTGGAGAATACACAGTCATAGCATCATATCAAGAACACCAAATTGAAACAGAATTTTCATACACCCCAAAATCAGAATCAGTTGAAACAACAGAACCTTATGAAGTAGATGCAGGAAGTCATGGAACTTTTGATGTAGAATATACCATCAAAGGAGGCACAGTAAAAAATATGATAGTAGATTCGGATATTTTTGCCGTAATTGTACAAATTGATGCAACAGATGAAGGATCAATAACACTAGATCTACCTAGAGAGTTCATAGGTGCAGAAAAACAAGATGGTAAAGATGATACGTTCATCATACTAATTGACGGAATTGAGATTGCATATCAAGAATCAGTAGTGCTTGCAGACTCCCGAGTAATTACAATTGAGTTTGAACAAGGAGATTCAAATATTGAGATTATTGGAACTTATGTTGTTCCCGAATTTGGAACAATATCTATGATGATTTTAATTGTAGGAATAGTGATGACAGTTTTAGTTGCTAGAACTAAATTTCAAATCAAGATTTAGATTTTAGAAGTAAAAGAATATTTTTCTTTGAAAGGTGAAAATGATCTTAGTTCTTCAACAATTTTTTTAAGAGAATCAACTGTTTCTTTAATTTCCTTTTCGGAATTGAATACACCTAGGGTTAATCTTAAAGAACCAGTTATCTGTTCATGTGAAAATCCCATTGCTTCCAAAACATGAGATGCCTTTTGAGTATTTACAGAGCACGCAGAACCTGTAGAAGCAGCAATTCCATATTCATCAAGCTTAATAATCAGATCTTCTCCATTAACACCAAGAAATGTAAAATGGGCATTATTTGGCAATCTTGATTGAGGATCACCATTAAGAATAACTTCAGGAATTTCACGCAATACATTATCAACTAGCAAATCTCGAAGTTTTTTTACATATGAAATATTTTTGTTTAAATTATTTTTAGCAATTTCACATGCTTTTCCAAACCCAACAATATTAGCAACATTTTCAGTTCCGGATCTTAATCCATGTTCTTGGCCGCCGCCCAAAATTACAGGATCAATTTTGATTCCATTTTTAATGTATAATGCACCGATTCCTTTTGGGCCATGAAGTTTATGAGACGAAATCGAGAGTAAATCTATACCTAATTCTTTAACATCAATAGGAATCTTTCCTACAGCCTGGACAGCATCAGTATGAAAGGGAATTTTTTTCTCATGGCATATTTTAGCAATTTCAGAAATTTTTTGCACAGTACCAACTTCATTATTTCCAAACATTATTGATACAAGACAAGTATTCTCAGATAGATGATTTTGTAATTCTAAAATATCAACCATTCCAAATTTATCTACGGGTAAATAATCAACAACTAATCCATCTTTTGCTAGTTGTTTACAAGGTTCCAAAATTGCATCATGTTCAACGGAGGATGTTATAATATGATTACAAGTTTTGTTTACAGATATTCCTCTAAGAGCAGTGTTATTTGATTCAGTACCTCCAGAAGTTATTAAAATTTCAGAGGGTTCTGCATTGATGAGAGATGCAATTTGTTTTCTAGATTTCTCAATTGCCTTGCGAGCTAATCTACCATACCTATGAATAGATGATGCATTACCATATTGCTCTTTTAGATATGGGAGCATTGAATTCAATACATCTTCATGAATTTGAGTAGATGCAGCATTATCAAGATATATCAATCTGCAATCACATTAATTTTTCCTGGGTTATACCCTTCTTGATCAACTTCAACGGACGTAAATCCAATCATTTTTAATTTTTTAGTTATTTGTTTTAAGATATCATCATCAAATTGGGATATCATTTGTTTCTCAACTTCAATTTTTGCAGAACCATCAATATCTCTAACTCTAACTTGTTTTACATTTGTAAGTTGTTTTATCATAGTTTCACCAAATTCAATTCGAGCTAGTTTTTCTGCAGTAATTCTCTGCCCCCAAGGAATTCTTGATGCAAGACAAGAGTTTGAGGGTTTGTCATATACAGATAATCCAACCATTTGGGCAATTTCTCTAATTTTTGATTTTGAAAAATTGGTCTCCACAAGAGGACTCTCAATCCCATTTTTTTTCATGGCCTCAATTCCAGGCCTGAAATCACCCAAATCATCAATATTTGTCCCATCAACAATTAGATTCACATCATATTTTTTTGCCAATTCGATTAGGTGATCACCTAATTCTAGTCTACAATGGAAACATCTATTGGAATCATTTTTTATAAAATCCTCATTTTCAAGTTCGCTATAATCCAATAGGATTTGTTGAATTCCAATCTCCGAGCAAATCTTCTTAGAAGTATCAAGTTCTTCTTTAGACAGGGTTTTGTAATCTGCAGTTACAGCAATTGCAGAATTTCCTAATTTTTTAAATGCCGCATATGCAACAAGTGCACTATCAACTCCCCCAGAAAGTGCAATCATTACTTTATTTTTATCCTCAAACCAATTAATGAGATTTTCAAGAGTTGTCATTAGTAGTCCTCAATTCTTCAATTTCGTTTCGTAGTAATGTTTCTGTTTCTTTAATAGACTTATCAACTATATTGGAAATTTTCTTTAGATCATCAAATTCTATTTTAAAATCAGTTTTTCCTTTGAATGAATATTGCTTATAATTAACTTGGAAGGTGTGACCATTCAAAGATAATGATACTTTATGGCTTTTTCTAGGAACGGTAAATCTATTGGAATCAGAAATTCTAATTCCCAAAGTTCCAGTTTCTAACACGAGGGTATCAACTATATCATGAATAGTCTCATCAGTACAAATTACAGATACAAGATTGGTAGGTCTTCCTTTTTTTGTAATTCCATGATAAATAGAGACATCGCGGGCCCCTTTTTCCATAATTTTTTCAATTAGATTTCCTAAAATTTCTCCTGAGACATCATCTACATTTGTTTCAAGGATTTTTACAGAATCAATTTCAAAATTATTTTCAGACCCCATAGTAATTTTTAAAACATTAGAAAAGGATTCAAAATCTTTTTTCCCTGCACCATAACCAATAGAATTTACTTTCATCGAGGGATAGTATTTTACAGGTTCATGTGCCAAATTAACTAAAATACATGCTCCAGTGGGGGTCGTAAGTTCTTCATTTGCATCATTTCCTTTAATTGTTAAATTGGAATTTTTGAAAATCTCCAAGATTGCACTTGCAGGATTAGACATGATTCCATGTGAAAATGTAACAGTTCCGCCACCGACAGAAACAGGCAAACAAAATATTTTTTCATCAAACAGTCCTAAATCCTCTAATGCAATAGCGATTCCAACAATATCTATCAAAGTGTCAATACTTGATGCTTCATGGAAATGAACTGATTCTTCAGGAATCCCATGAATTTTAGATTCAGATGAAATCAGAGTATCAATACAAGATTGTGCGAATGAATTTGCTTTTTCAGAAAGATGAATTTCTTTAGAAATATCAAGAATTGCATTTTTAATTTCAGAACCCTTTCTTTCATGAACTGTTTCATCAATTTCTAAAACTAATTGTAATGATTCAATTCCATGTTTTTGGATTTTTTCAAAATCAATTTTTTTTATTATAGAATTTGGAAGAAATTTTTCAGATTGGCTGATGCCCTCAATTATTTTATTTTTATTAGCTCCTAAATCCACTAATGAACAAAGAAGCATATCACCAGATATTCCAGCAATTTGAGGATCTATAACAACAACCATGATTAAAAATTATCAAAAATGCTTATAAATTCGACTAATATTTCAAGAATTTCATTAGGTTTAATTATTCAAAATTAACACCGATTCACATGATTACAATTATTGGTTCAGGGAAAGTAGGTGGAGATGCAGCATTATTCTCAGCGTTAAAACGATTAGATGATCAAATACTATTGTTAGATGTAGCTGAAGGACTTCCACAAGGAGAAGCAATGGATATCAACCATATGCTTTCAGAACAAGGAATTGATGTAGAAGTAAAGGGTTCAAATAATTTTGAAGATATGAGAGGCTCAAATATTGTCGTGGTAGTAGCAGGTTCTGGAAGGAAACCAGGAATGACCAGAATGGATCTATTGAAAATCAATGCATCTATTGTAAAAAGCGTTGTCGAGAACGTAAAAAAATATGCAGATAACTCCATGATAATCCCAGTAACAAATCCACTTGATCCTATGGCCTATATTACATACAAAGTATCGGGATTTGATAGAAGCAGAGTATTTGGAATGGGAGGAATGCTTGATTTATCAAGATTTAGACAATTTATTCATGAATCTACAGGTCACTCTCGTGATTCTATCAGAGCGTTAGTAATTGGAGAACATGGAGAAAATATGTTACCACTACCAAGGTTTTCCTCAGTATCAGGAATTCCATTATCTTCATTTCTTCCAAAAGAAAAACTAGATGAGTTGGTTATCAATACAAAACAAGTAGCAGCCAAAGTTATTGAATTAAAAGGTGCCACAGTTCATGCTCCAGGTAATGCAATTTCTGCAATTGTAGAATCTGTTGTAAGAGATAGAAAGCAAGTCATTCCAGTTGCAACATATCTTGATGGAGAGTATGGTCATTCGGATGTTACAATAGGAGTACCGGCAATAATTGGTAAAAAAGGCATTGAGAAAATAATCGAATTAGACCTAAATGATGAAGAAAAACAAGTCTTTGATAAAGCAGTTGATAGTGTTAAAAGCGCCATCTCAGGTATTGAGATCTAAGCCTTTTTTTATACTAGTAGAGAAAATACATCATTGGAAATCCAAGAAATTTTAGAGTCGTTTAAACAAGGTAAGATTTCAATTAATAATGCAAAAAAGCTTCTATCATTATATTCAATTGAAGAAGTGGAAGGTTTTGTAAAAATAGACATCAATAGAAGGAAACGAAGAGGCATTCCAGAAGTAGTTTTTGCCGAAACAAAGGAATTAGAAGAGATTAAAAAAATAGCAAAAAAAACACTAGAAAAAACAAATTCAGTAATCATTTCTAGAATTAAGAAAAAAGATTATCCAAAAATTTTAGCATTTACTAAGAGGTTAAAAGTTAAAGTAAAAACTGGAAAAAATTCATCATCATTATTGCTTTTTAATAAACCAATAAAATTTCATGGAGGAAAAGTTGGGATTATGACTGCAGGTACTTCAGATATTGGAGTTGCAGAAGAAGCCAGATTGATGTGTGAAGCAATGAATTGTAAATGCATTACAAGTTACGATGTAGGGGTTGCTGGAATTCAAAGGGTTTTTCCAATTTTGAAAAAAATGATTAATGAAGATGTAGATTGTATCATAGTTGTGGCAGGGATGGAGGGGGCTCTAGCCACTCTAGTTTCAACTTTGGTAGATATTCCAATTATCGGAATTCCCACTTCAGTAGGATATGGATATGGAGATAAAGGGATTGCAGCTTTGGCATCAATGCTTCAAAGTTGTTCTTTAGGATTATCTGTAGTTAATATTGATAATGGAATTGCAGCAGGAGGAATTGCAGCAAACATTGCAAATAGAGTAATTAAGAAAAATAATTCATAGAAATTTAGGGGTATAAATCACCTCGTAAATGATATATAGAATACTTTAACGAAATTGGGTAATTGGCTGGCAAACGTGTTGTATTAACTGCTGATCGTAGTTTAAT
>JBOEHF010000008.1:0-8111 GCA_050633805.1 Candidatus Nitrosopumilus sp. | reverse complement strand
AAATCCATGCATATCCTGCTGGAGAATATTGTTGTCCTACCATTAACCACCATGTTTGAGGATCTACTTTTTCTACTTTTACTTCATATTCTGCACCAGCTCCAAATCTTTTCCATTGTGTTGCAAATCCCATTGCTTTGCACACAGTAGATGTGAATCCACTTGCATCAATCACCACTTTTGAATGAAATGTTGTTTTTCCGTTGGGACCGATGCCTCTTACTCCTACAATGTCTCCTTTCTCATTTTTTATCACCTCGTTAATGTTCGTTTTAACAAAGATGTCTGCACCTGATTGCTCTGCTTCATTTGCTAACCACCTGTATGTTTTCCTTACATCCAAAACAGCTGCCCTTGGGACTGAATCTCTGATAGTGACTTCATTATTGGGAGAACAAAATGAAAAATTTTTGATTGGATTAAAACAATTGTCTGGAATTCCAAATTCTTTGATATTCTGAATCCAAGTTACTCCACTAGTCCTAACTGTTTCTGCGATAGAATTTTCTTTTTCAAGTAAAGCCACTTTAATGCCTTCTTTTGCTGCTGCAAATGCAGCTGATGACCCTGCTGGACCTCCACCCACAACTACTAAATCATAATGATGTTCTTCGGACAAGTAATCTTAATCATGATGAGCTAGGATATAATTTTGAGCTAGTTTTGATTATTTTTTTAGAACAGGAGTACCTGTTGAGTCGTTTTCTCTTTCTGAATCAAAAGTTTCCATATGTGCTGGATCTCTGTGCATGTAACTGTGGGTCCTCCCTTCTTCCTTTCTGCAGAACTTCCCATGTATGGTTTCTTGAATTTTGAGAGTTGTCTCATTTTCATGAAATAGACGTTTCCCGCAGTCTGGACACACAAATTCAGGCATGAATTCCGTCAGTATCAAATCTATTTAGATGTTTCATACTTTTCTAGAATGATTCCTTCTCAACCCAAACTTTAGATGTTTAGATGTGGATGGAATATCATGGATGAATCTGTACTTGGATCGTTTTTGATGTGGTCTGCAGTAACTGGAATTATCATGTTTGTTACTGGATTTAGTTATCGTGCATATTTGAAAAAGAAATAATCTGTACCTGAAATTATTCTTTATTTCATCACATCTAACTCGTTTCTGATTATCCTTCTGAATCTATTTTATTGCCATTTAAATTCAAAATAGTTCTTGCAACCAAATTTGATTCATGAGATGCCAAGTAAAGTAATGTATTTGCAACATCTTCTGGTTCTACTACTCTTGCAAGTGGCAATCTTTCTTCAAACTGCTTGAAGAAATATCGGATGCGGCCGTGTTAATCCAAGAATTATTAATTATAGGATGATTAAACCTTATTTTGATGATCCACAAGCAAAAAAGGTAGTTCTACTGCAATGGATTTTGTAAACATGAAATTGTATCTTTGGTAGACGAGTATGCTGCAAGGGTCCCTGGGAATTGTCCTCTCACTTGAAATTGGGCCTACATTGGCAATTGTTCCACTTTTCACATCTGACATTTTTAATAGTACTGCTTTTGTCATGTGGAAAACACCTAATAAATTGACATCGATCATCTTTTTTTGATTTCAGAATCTTACATTTCATGAAAATGTGCTGGATCATTGATTGCACTGCATTGTTTACTATGATATTGATTTTTCATAAGTATCCCTTACTTGGTTTACTGCTTATGACACTTGAGATTCATCTGTTAAATCACATGAAATTGACGCAGTTGAATCTTCATTACCTGTCTCTTTTCTAGTGACTTCTGTTTACTCTAAATTTCTTGCAACTAGAACACTTTTGCTCTTCTTCTACAAATCTTTTTGCGATTCCTTTACCAATGCCACTTGATGCTCCTGTCACAATGGCTACTTTTTATTTAATCGCATAATTTCGTAGTGTTCACAAATAGAATTCTTGTTGAATCTTATTCGTGATTTTGATTTGTTTTACTCATTTATTTTTTTGATGTATTCTATGATTCCTGTATAGTCGATATCTCCTAGACCTTCTTTGATTGCATTTTCATACACTTCTTCAGCTTTGTTAATCATTGGCAGATCGATTCCTAAAGATTTTGCAGAATTTGTCATTGTGGTGATGTCTTTTTTTAAATTAGATAGTGTGAATGTTGCATCATATTTTCCATCTATCATTTTGTATGCCTTTTTTTCACTCATTCCTGTCTTGAAATATGTAGAGTTTAAGATTTCAAGAAATATCTTTGGATCAACTCCTGATTTTTTTACTAATGTGATTCCTTCTGATAATGACAATGCTAACATGGTGATTTGCAGATTCATGGCTAATTTGACAGAATGAGCAATTCCACTTTCACCTAGGAAAAATACCTTGTTTGCAATTTTATTGAACACTTTTTCACATTTTAGAAAAGTCTCTTTGCTTCCTGATGCCATCATGACCAAGTCCCCTGTTATTGCAACATTTGGGCCTCCCATAACTGGTATGTCTAATTTGTCAATATTGAAATCTCGGAATTTTTTTGAAATATTCTTTGACTCTGTAGGATCAATTGTACTCATATCTGCAACGATCAATTTTTCGTGAAAACCTTCCACAATTCCATTTTCTTCAAACGAAACTTGTTTTACTGCATCTGCATTTTTTACTACGACGATGACCAATTCTGAATTTTCTGCAACTTGTTTTGGTGAATCTACAACCGTTGCTCCTTTTTCTTGTAGTTGGGCTGTTTTCTCTTTTGTTCTATTGTATGCTATTACTTTGAAATCCAAATCTAGCAAATGCAAAGCTACTGCATTTCCCAACATCCCAGTTCCTACCAATCCAATTTTCTGCAAATCTCTTTCTCCCATGATGTTCTCTTAGTGTCGTTCTTCATTTTGAATTTCCCAATGCTTGTTTCCAAATCTTGAAGCTGTAAATTCTATTTGTCCTATTGTCTTGTCTCCCTTTTTGACTTTTGCAAAATCAAACTTCTTCATTTTGAAGGTTTTTTCTTTAGGTTTGTAACCTCCTTCGATTACTTTTACCTTGAATCTTTTACTTGCCTTAATTATCATTTTTCTTGCACTCTGAACATTTCCGACCCATGAAAACATTTCAAAATCCCCAAAGTTCTCAGTACTTACATCGTAACCATACAATCGTGCTTCAAGTTTGATTGATTGTGATTCTGCCTGTTTATTTAACCAAGACACTACTTCGTCTCCGTGACCTTTTTCTACTCCAAATGTTTCTGAATCTCCCATGTAATTTCACTCTGAATATCAATCCATAATAATCATTTTCAAACTATTGTTAGACTAAAATATTGAATTAACTATGATATTTTATGCTCACAATTGACTGTAAGGATGTTTTAGCTATAAAAAACGAATTACTTGTTTATGTGGCAGATCAGGTAGCTGCAATACCCACACTGAAAAACCATAAATTTACTTTGTCTTCCTTAGATGATGATGAAATCATTGATACGTCTGTAGTAATTTCTGCAATAAAGGAATATTTGGATTCTATAGATGAGGGGCGTAACTTTGCTGTCATATCTAACAACGATGTGATAAACATCACCTCTATTTCTGGAGAAGTTATTGAAAATGATTCTGCTGAATCAAACCATCAAATGTTCTCATGTACTCATTGTGGGTTTGTAACCCAATATCAAGTTGAATTAAATGTTCATATGAGAATTCATTATCTCTAATACTTTTTCAGTTTTTGAAATAGCCAATTTTTTTTGATTACTGGCATTTCTGATGCCATTGAAAAACTATATTGAGAAAATATCTCTTGATATTCTGAAATAAAATTATTTGCAACTTTTGGTGTTTTAAAATCTGTTCTAACTCCATCAATGTTCACTTGATTTCCCAAAACATCATAAATGACTATTTTGTATTGAATTGGGTTTACAATGCATTTTGTACAATACCATAATGTGCCCAATATGATGACGAAAAACCCTGTGACAAATTTATCCCAGATTTTCCTCATATGTTGGTTTTCAACAGGATCTTTATAAGCACTGATTACCCGAAATGTTTGTGGAAAAATCACCAAAAAACAATGTGACGAAGGTATATTGTGAAAAATGTGATCTGGTTTTTGACTCTCGTGAAAAATTTGAAAATCATTTTGACAGCCATTCTTCAAGTATTCCATGTGATGTTTGTCCAATAGACACTGCTATTGCAAAGTTTGTGAATTTGTTCAAGAGAAAATCATCTCGTAATTTGGAATAAGTTTTTTTAACCAACTTTAGTTGATTTGACTTATGAATAAAAAAGGCGTAATTATAGGTGTCATTGTTATTGCAATTATTGCTGGAGTGGCGGGCTCACTTTCAGCATCTTCAACTGAAACTGTCAATTTAGACATGAGCAGAACTCATGGGACAATTTCCACTGCAATGGGCTCTCCTATCCTGGGTGATCCATCTGCACCAATAACAATTGTTGAATTCGGNNGATTATCAATGCCATCAATGCTATAATTGGTTCCACGATACTAAACCTTCTATAACTAGGGATTACATTGAAACTGGAAAAGCAAATCTGGTTTTTGTTGACATGGCATTCTTGGGAAGAGATTCGCCAAAAGCTGCACAAGCATCATACTGTGCAGAAGACCAAGAAATGTATTGGGACTATCATGACATGCTTTACAATTCTCAAGAATCAAAAATTGATAATGGTTGGGCAAATTCAGAACGACTAAAAGCATTTGCATTTAGTTTGGGACTTGATATGGATTTGTTTGAAAGTTGTCTTGATTCTGGAAAATATTCCAAACGTGTTCAATACAATACCCAACAAGCAAGGGATCATGGTGTAAGGGGAACTCCTGGATTCTTTATAGTAGGCCCTGATGGACAACAACAAATTGGTGGTGCACAACCATTTTCAGTATTCAAGCAAGTATTGGATGCTATGGTATAGATGGCATCTGTAATCCGTTTGATATTTTCTAATCCAAAATACCTTGCTTTAGCATTTGCAATTTTTTCATCAATGTTGATTGGATTGTTGATAATGTCTGAATACGTTTTCTTAGAACCTTATGTTGTTGGTCATGTTCCTTCTGGCACTGAATTTGGATTCTTACTTATTGTGATAATCTCTGCATTATCTGCTCTAGTTTTACCTATGAACATATTTCGAATAGATATTCTCAAAAAATCAAAACAGAAAATGGGTGGTGGGCTACTGGGATCTATCTTTGGTGCAGCTGCTGGTGCATGTAGTTGTGGGCCCATTGGGTTTGCTGTAATCTCTACATTTGGCTCTGTTGGTGCTACTGCTACAGCATTTTTGACTAACTATGAGGTACCACTTCGGATCATTGCTATAGGAATCCTTGCAATCACTTTTTTCACAACTGTAAAATCCCTGAAAATTGAATGCAAGTTTGATCCGAATTCACGATGAATTAGAAATTACCTATTGGGCAAATTTTTGTAATCTTGAGATGTATCTCGGAGTGCTCTAAAATGCTATTGTGACATTTATCTGCATTCCAATTAGATTTAACAGGAGAGATCCAGAATCTGGTGAAATTGAATATGCTGAGGATTAACATCTATCCAAATTTCTGTTGTGATTTGATGAATTTTAAGATGAACGAAGTCGAGATATTTATTTGCCTATTTTTGATCTAGTGTGATGCAGAATTGGAATTTAATTTTTGGAATTCTTATCATCTCTAGCCCTATTCTTTTTGCAATGATTGCATTTCCTGATTCTATAGCTTGGAGTTGGAATGAAGGTAGAGGTGGATACTTTTTTGCTCTGATTTTTATTGTCGCTGAACTAATTGGGCTAAAAATTGTTATCTCAAAAAAACGACTGCTTGCTGTTATTCCAATGGCGCTTGCAACAATGGCGTATCTTGTTTCATTGGAATATGGTTTAAGAGAATACATTATTGAATCTGCAGAACTATTTGATGTACAACTAATCTATTCTTGGACTTGGATGTGGGACTTTGTTGTGATGGCAATTTTTGTTGTTGCTGCTCTAAGTATTTTCTTTGGAAGACGTTGGATCAGAATTGCCCCTGCTGGCCCTATCTTTTTAACTGGAACTGCTATCATCCTCTCACTTGATGCATTTTTCCCATATGATACACTTGGTCCATTACAATACGTTGTACCATATTTTGTTCAAGCAAATGTTTGGTTAATTACCGCACTTGATCTTGGAACTGCAGTAGCTCGTGACAATGTAATGTTCTTACGAGGTGATCATGGTTCAATGGCACTTCAGGTATTTTGGCCATCAGCTGGAGTTCACAGCATTGTCATCTTTTCGTTGGTGATTGGAGCATTCATGCTGAAATTAAACATCCCCAGAACCCGAAAAACAATTTATTTTGTTTTAGGAATAATTGGAACAATTACTGTTAATTTAATCCGAATTTTCTCGTTATCTTGGTATGCACTCAAAGTAACAACCGACCCTGTAGCCTGGGAAGAATATCACAAAATTGCAGGCGAGATNNATGTTTTTGCCTTGGCTGTTTGCTTTCATTCTAGTTGTTGTTGTAATAGAATCAAGGCGTTTGAAAAACTCAGAAAAATAACTTGATTTTAAAAATATGATGTGATGTCACTCTGTCCTTGAACTTCAGAAAGTTCTGAAACTTTAACTCCTAATCTTCTAATTGTCGTAGTTTGATTTTCTAATGCTTCTTTCAGTAAAATATCTGCAGTTTTTTTTAATTCATCAATGTTTGATGTTGGACTTCTTAGCATCCTTGTTTTTGATTTATTTGATAAATCTGATTCAACAAAATGAATTCCAACTGATTTGAACATTTGATTGTTCTGTTTCACTATCTTATGAACTTCTTTGCATAACTCTGAAATGTTTTCTGATAGGAAACCGTAATCTTTTGAATCTTGTTTTAATGTTGTAATTTTACTGTATTGAATTCGGGCTTCACGTTTTTTTACTGGGTCATTGTCTATTCCTCTCACTGAGTTGTAAATATGGGCCCCTGTTTTTCTTCCAAAATATTTATTCAAAGTAAATATGTCGATTTTTTTTAAATCTTGGATTGTTTCTAACCCCATTTCCAAAAACTTTTCTTCTGTTTTTTTACCAATACCTGGAATTGATCTAATTTTTAATCCGTCTAAGAATGCTTCAACTTTTTCTGGAGATATCATTGTCAATCCGTCTGGTTTTTGAAAGTCGGATGCAATTTTTGAAATTAGTTTGTTGGGTGAAATTCCAACTGAACAGCTTAGTTTAATTTTATCTCGAATTGAATTTTTAATTTGCTGTGCCAAATGAAACGCTTTTCCAAAATCTCCTTGAACTCTTTCTGTTACATCCAAATAAGATTCGTCTCTACCTATATATTCAAAAATATCTGCGCTTTCTTTTATAATTTCCATGGCTTTTTCTGACATTTCTGAGTAAAAATCAAAATCTACTGGTAAAAAGACAGCGTCACTTCTTTCTTCTAATCTTTTTTTAGCAAATGAAATTGGAATTCCTGATTTGACACCGTATTTTCTAGCTGTATAATTTGCAGTTGCAATAGCTCCGCTATCTCCTCCTCTATCTGAAAAAACACAAACACATACTGGTTTTGATTTTAATTCTGGAGATCTTGTTTCTTCACATTGGGCATAAAAATAATCAAAATCTATGTGGAAAACTACTCTTGTTTCCAATATTCTTCTTTCTTGTTTTGATTATTACTGTTTTGTGTATTCATCTAAATACCGAATAAATTTAGTATTTTTATGGAATATCCTGTATCTGTAGATGAAAATGGTGTAAAGTTTAAACCTGAAAAAATGGAAAAAGAGAAACTATATCATTGTATTTTCAAAGACAAAGCAATGTTGGTATTCAAAGATTCTCAAGATGTTATGAATTGTTATGAGATTGAGGAACCTGATTTAGTTGAACAAATTAAGAAAATTGATGATGATGACGATCTGGAAAAATTATTTGAGGATTATATGCAAGGAAAACACCTTAAAAATTAAATAAAAGCGAGAGAGAAATTTGCTATAATAGGAATTTTAAATTGAGTAATAATAAAAAATCTAAAGACGCAGAAGACATTCTATCCGAATTTGATTCTAGAAATAAACCTGAACCAACACCGGAACC
>JBOEHF010000007.1:0-614 GCA_050633805.1 Candidatus Nitrosopumilus sp. | reverse complement strand
CTGAAATCACCTCACCGATGGCCCCATTACTGGCAATTTTGTCCAATGTCGGAGTGTTTGCAGCCTCCAGTGGCGTCTTTCCATCCAAATCCGGGTGTGGAAGATCCCCCACCCCATCTAAAAGAACGTAAATCATGTGAACGTCAGAATTTGCCAAGATATTCCCTGCACATCCAAAACCTGATGCTCTCCTTTAAATCTTGCAACAAAGTTTGCGATCAAATCACAACCCTATTTCTTGATTCATTGATTTGATTTGAAGGTGTTTTGATGAAAGTAAGATTTTATTATTTTTTGAAAATTATTTTTGAGTTTAATTTTCGAAATTGATTTTTGATAGATCTTAGTAAACGTTTTAACAGACTTTTTTCTTCCAGAAACCATTATGGGTGATATGCGCAAAGATTATGTTTCTGAGCGTTTTATGATTGTCTCAAAAAAAGACGATAAAGTAGTTGACCCAAAAAAGTTACCCTTTGCCCCTGGAAATGAATCTATGACAAATCCTTCTGTTTTATCACTTGTAGCAAAGGACGGAATGTTACAACGTCTTCAAGATAATGAAGATGAATATGTTGAGAACTGGGCGATTCGAGTTTTTGAAAGTAAAAATC
>JBOEHF010000006.1:0-10517 GCA_050633805.1 Candidatus Nitrosopumilus sp. | reverse complement strand
GATTTCTCAATCTCATTAATGTTAGAACCGCCCCTTCCAATAATAGATGGGATATGTTGTTGATCAACCATAACTTTGACTCTATTATCAGATAAAATTTCAACCTCAGCACGAGGATCATAGCGTCTGAATGTTTCTTTGATTTTATCTTCAGCAAGTTTTTCAATTCCAACTTTTTCAGTCCGTTTGCCTACAGGAACAATAACATTCTCTTCTCCAAATGTGTAAATTTCATGCTCCAATGTATCATCTTCAAAATTTCTTATCTCAATAACAGGTCGGGCAAGATCAGATTCAGTCATACCAGTTGGAACTTTTACTTTCAGTTCCAAGTCATAGACTTTTTGAATTCCACCATCTTTTACAAAAACTACAGTATCCAATACGTTTGGAATTATTCCAAGTTCAATTTTTCCAATGAAACGCTGGATTGCATCTAGTGGGGAGTTTGCATGAATAACTCCAACCATTCCAACACCTGTCAATCTCAAATCAGCAAAAGTTGCAAAATCTTCTCGTCGCCTTACTTCATCAAAAATTGTGTAATCAGGCCTTACAAGTAACAAAATGTCAGCAGAGTTGTCAAAAGATCCATCAAGTTTGCTGTATTGTGTTATCCCAAGATCAACTTGGAGATCACGTGGAGATTCAAATGTTTTTACAATTTTTCCTTTGTTATGGTAAAAATTTGCCAGTCCTGATGCAAGAGTACTCTTTCCAGAGCCAGGAGAGCCAGAAATTACAATTCCTTCCGCACTATCAGCAAAACGCTCCATTAATTTTTCAGAGATCGAATAATCGTCAAGGGATAGTTTCACAATAGGATGAACAATGGTAATCTCAAAAGATTCTGAAAATGGAGGATAAGTTATAGCAATTCTATAATCCCCATGCTGAACAACAGATGCACCCATTTTAGATATCTCCAACGTGCTTGAATCATACACGTTCACCACATCTAGAATTTGTGATGACATCATTTCCAAATAATCTTTAGATAATATTTCATCACTGAGTTTTGATAATACAAAATCTCCAGGTTTGCCTTTTTTTGCCAACGGATACTGATTTTCTTTAAGATGGATGCTCATTGTTTCAGAGTCAAAGAATTTGAGAAATTCCAAAGATTCATTTTTTATTTCAGATTTTAAGAATACAGTGTCTACCCCTTCAGCGCTGGCTACTAAATGTTGCACATTATCAGACGTATAAAGAACAGCATCGTTTTGTTTTGCCATATCAACTATTAGAGCATCAATTCTCCCACTACTTGCAAGTTTTACATCATCAGAGGAAGGATGAGAGCCACTTACAAGAATGTTCAAGCCATGAGTTCCAGAAAAAGATTTTAGTTTTTGAATTCTCTCAAGGCCAATGAATCCTTGTTCCTTTTTCTTTGATGCTTGAGATTGAAGTTCATCAAAAACTGCTTGAGGTATAAGAATATCAGAATTTCTAATACTGCCAGATTCTATTTGAGCAGTTAATTGACCATTAATTATTACGCTAGTATCAGCTACAATTTTTGACAATACGTTAATCATTTTGGAATTATTATAATGCACTAAATTACTTTGCTAAAGTGTCATCGATTGCTTTTAAGACAATATCATAGCAAGATTAGAGGGTGAAGAAAACAGTGTTGAGGCTTACATCGTTGGGGGGAACATCACCAGAAGACAAATAAAAAAATATTCGACATATTCTACCATGTAGATTCCACACCAACTAGAAAATAAGGAGAGAATGGATTAGAACTGAGAATCTGTAAAAGTATTACCGATAGCCATCTTGGAGAGATTTAGGTCAAGAGTGCGTTAGCTTAAGTATCTGCATTTGCGATTCCCAAAGATGGCCCAGGATGCAAAACGCCACAACAATCTGCTTAAAGAAAACATACTTTGAGAACTAAAAACACTCACACTCTTAACAAAATGGTTATTTCGAAAGTAGGAATATGGAAAAAATTCAGAGTAAAAATAAAGAATTTTATGATAATTGTACCCAATATTTTGAATTTTTGCGTAAAAAAGGGGTTACAGATTACGACTTTGAAGACGAATATTATTTTACCATGCCTGCAATTTCAAGTCATTAAATAGAAGAAGATTTACGAGTCATTTCAGATTTTAGAGGATGTGGATTCAGACTTACAAGATTTTGCAGATAAAGCAGTCTCTTATTCTAGAAAATTAGGCGTTCAATATTGCGATGCCAGGGCAGAACAGCAAGAACGAAAATCAGCATTATTAGAAAATAATGATACGGAATATGTCAGAACAAATGATGACAGGGGAATAGGCATTAGAGTTGTAAAAGATGGAACATGGAGGTTTTTTTCAGTAACCAATCCCCAATCATTTGAGGAAATCAAAAATGCATTAGAGAATTCAGTCAAAAACATCATCAACAATACAGAAAATAAAAAAAAGGCAATAGATCTACATACAAGTGTTTCAAGAAAAACAAAAATTGATTTTCCAGTTTTGAAAAAGCCTGAATTGGATGGAATTATCAACATTGGATTAGAATGTAGTAAAATAATTTTAGAGCAACCTAAAATCATAAAATCAATAGTAAATCCGTGGTATACAATTAATTCAAAGTATTTTGTAAATAGTGAGGGTTCAGAGATTCAACAAAATTTTACGGATGTTGTAATAGAAATGATTGCAACTTCTCACCAATCAGGAATAACGCAATCAATAAACATTACAGAGGGAGGAAGAGGAGGGTTAGAACAAATCATAAACAAAAGTCAACAAAGTGCAAAAGAAATTGCAGAGAAAGCATCACAATTAACAAATGCTAAACCAGCAAAAGAAGAAAAAGCAACAGTTGTCATGAATCCAGATTTTGTATCATTGCTTACACATGAAATACTTGGACATCCATCAGAAGCAGACAGAGTATTAGGAAAAGAGATGGCATGGGCAGGAGGAGCATGGTGGAAAAACAAACTAGGGAAGAAAATAGCCTCTGAAAATCTAAATGTGTTCGATGATCCTACAATCAAAGAAAGTTTAGGATGGTACTACTTTGACGATGAAGGAGTAGAAACTAAAAGAACAACTCTTGTAGAAAAAGGAATTCTAAAAAACCACATGCAAAACAGAGAGACTGCACAGATTTTCAATTCAAAGCCTACTGGAAATATGAGGGCAACAAATTATCGTTTTATGCCCCTAATACGCATGGCCTGTACCTGCATAGGAAACGGGGATTGGAACGTCAGTGAAATTATCAAAGGAGTCAAGCACGGTTATTTGATTTCAAATATGAAAATTCCTTCAATAGACATGAGACGGTACAATTGGAGCATATCTTGTCAGTATGCACAAAAAATTGAAGATGGTGAAATTACAGATATGTTAAGAGACGTAATTGTTATGGGTACTGCTCCAGAATTTTTTGAGTCCATTGATGCATGTGGCAATGACTTTACCGTAAGACCAATTACAAATTGCGGTAAGGGAGATCCAATGCAATCAATGATAATGGGTAATGGTGGACCAACAATAAGAGGAACTGCAACAGTAAAGAGTGTTAATTAGAAAATGAGCCAAAAATTACAAGAAATCAGGCAGAATGTAATCAAATGTGAAAAATGTGATCTATGTAAAACTAGAACAAATTCAGTTCCAGGAAAAGGTAATTTCAGATCAAACGTTATTTTTGTGGGAGAAGCTCCTGGAAGAAATGAAGATGAAAAAGGAGAGCCATTCATAGGAATTGCAGGAAAGAAACTCTCAGCAGCTTTAGAAGAAGCAGGGATTTCAAGAGAAGAAGTATACATTACAAACATCGTAAAATGCAGACCTCCAAAAAATAGAGTGCCAACTACAACAGAGAGGGATACTTGTAAAGAATATTTGAAACAAGAAATATCCATCATCAAACCTAAAATAATTTGCATTTTAGGAAATACAGCATTTAATTCACTCTTAGGGGGTTCAGAGATTACAAAGTTCAGAGGGAAATTAGTTAGAAAAGAAAATCAATTGTATTTTTTAACAGTTCATCCTGCTGCTACAATTTACAATCAGGATTTAATCAAGGTATTGAAAAAAGATATTGCCAGACTATTTGATTTAATCATAGAATTAAAAAATAACAAAGAAGTTCAAATAGATATTGACTATTCTGCCTAGAGAGTTTTATTCAAAAGATACAGTTACTGTTGCAAGAAATCTTTTAGGGAAAAAAATTATTAGAAAAATTGGAAGACATGAAATTTCTGGAATCATAACCGAAACAGAAGCATATGGGTACAAAGATGACCAGGCCAGTCATGCACATGGAAATGTCACAGACAGAAACAGAGCAATGTTTGGCCAAGTGGGAATGGCATATGTCTATTTCACATATGGGATGTATTTTTGCTTTAATGTTGTAGCCAAATCTCCAAGAACAAAAGCAGGAGCAGTGCTTTTTCGTGCGATTAGACCTGAAAAAGGAATCGACATAATGCAAGAGAATCGAGGAAATGTAGATTTGACAAATATTTCAAACGGTCCAGCAAAATTGGCACAAGCCCTTGCAATTACAAAAAAAGATTATGGTGTAGATTTGACAAAAAAATCAGAGTTATACATTGCAGAAGGGATAAAACCAAAAAAGATCACTTCGTCGCCTAGAATAGGAATAAGTAAAGCAGTTGATAAGTTATGGAATTTTAAAATTTAATCCTTATTGTTTTCATCTAAAGTCCACGGTGCAAACTTTCCAAGGATTTTCGCCCAATCCAATCTCAACAACAATACAATTACCAATGTCATCATTGCAGCAAAAATAATTATGCCAATGTAAACAGGAGTTGCATCTTCAACATTTTCAAGGAACGGTTCTACTAATGACAATCCCAAATTATGAGAAATAAATACAATAGAATAGCTCAAAACAATTTTTCCAGTTAATGTAGCAACGAAAAATCTCTTAGGATTGTATTTGGCTAACCCTAGAGGAACATATACCAAATCATCAGGGATCGGAGTTGCAGCTGCAAAAAATGCAGCACCTGCACCGTATCTTTTGATTAACCTTTCAAAAGGACGCATTCTTTTACGAGTTTTTTCTTTTATTATTTTTCGTCCTCCATAACTGACATAGAAAATGATTTGTTTTGCAACTGTTGCAGTTACTGCAGACACCAATGCTAAAACATGTAGATCATATTGATCACCAACTGACATTGTTGCAAGAAGTAAAAACCCAGGTAAAGGGACAAAAGGTATCAAAGACCCAAAGAAGTTAACTAAAGCAAGAAGAGAATAACCCACGTCAGGTGCAAATGGAAATACATCTACAAAATCCACAATCAAACTGTTTTCAGGCTTTATTTAACAAAAACGAATGGTTTTCATGCCCAAATAATCATTAAAATATTATCTTTTTAGACTCTAATAGATGGCAAAGGCAGAATATCAAAAAATTTGTAATGCAATAGGATCAATCAGTCCAGTAATCAGATTTGTAGGAGTCATAGGTGAGAGTGGGGAACTGTTAGCCCATTCAAGAAGGCCAGATTTAATCCCACTTTTGAATGCAAAAAATACACAATACCAGTTTTCCCACATAGCAATGAAGACAGACCTTGAAGGCTTTTTTGATAAAAATCTAGGCCCAATAGAATTTGTTTGGGAAGAAAGAAAGAAGGTTCAAACTATTTCATTTGCAATCAAAAAATTGAGAGTGTGGATTTCAATTGATAAGAAAGTGATTAGATCAGAAGTATTGAGAATCATTGATGCATGTTTGCCTATTGTCAAAAAATATTCTTAATTATTGAAATATTTTGAAATGCCCATATTGTGAAATTGATCTAGATTCATTCAGTATGACTGATGGCTTGAAGCATGTTTTAGAACATAAAAAAGAAATGCAAAAATAACACATTTGTGTTATTTTATTAAAAGATATGAAAAAACCAGATGAGATTGAAAAACTAATTGATGGAATTAGTTTTAGAAAGTCAAAGTCAAAATATTATGAAAAAATGAAAGCTGAGGAAATCAGTAAGGAGCTAAGAGAGATCATGGAATTCGAACAAGAATCATATAAAAAAATCGAAGAGTTTGAAAAAAAACACAAAGATCAAGATTTGACAGAATATGTAAAAATGATTTCAAAAAATACAACAAGAAGAGAGATTTCACAGTTACAAGAAATCTATTTGAAGAAAATTGATGAGGAATATCTGAAGTAAGGAATTATTGTTCATCTTCATGTAACCAACATCTAACATAACCAGTTTCAGTTTTGAATTTTGGCGGTAGTTCTTTACATTTCTCAACTGCTAAAGGGCATCTTTCAATAAATCTGCATTGAGTTGGCTTGTCAAGTAAACTAGGGGGCATTCCTTTGATGTATTTTGGAACGTTTCCTTTCAACGTAGGGATAGATTCCAAAAGACCCTGAGTGTAAGGATGTTTGGGGTTGTTGTAAATTTGTTCTGAAGAACCAAATTCAACCATTTGCCCCCCATACATTATACCAATCTTATCAGCAATTTCTGAGAGTACTGCCAAATCGTGTGTAATTAGCATGAAAGACATCCCTTGATTTTTGAGAGATTTTAACAAATGGATAATTTGTGCCTGGATTAAAACATCCAATGCAGTGGTAGGCTCATCTGCAATTACAAATTTTGGTTTTAGTAGCAAAGCCATGGCAATAATCACTCTTTGTTTCATTCCTCCACTTAGCTCATGAGGGAATTTCTTTACGACATGTTCATCAAGACCTACCGAATTCATTGCATCTGAAATGATTTTTTTTGAATCACCTTTGAACCCATGTTGTTTGAGAACTTCTACGAATTGTTCATTTACTGTGAATACAGGATCCAGGGAATTCATTGCGCCTTGAAAGATCATAGAAATTTTTTTCCATCTAAAGTCGTCATCGAATTGAGATTCATCCATATCCAAAAGGGATTCTCCGTCAAAAGTGATTTTTCCTTGTGTTGTTCCACCTGAAAGCATTCGAATCATAGATAATCCCAAAGTACTTTTCCCACACGCACTTTCTCCTGCAATACCTATTGTTTCTCCAGAACCTAATTCAAAATCAACATCATCTACAGCATAAACTGGGCCTTTGGATGATGAATATGTGGATGATAATCCATCTACTTTTAGTTCTGTCATGATAGTAATAGATCCAAGCTTGAATTTTTGTTTTGCACCAAGTGATATAGACATGTCTGTTTATTTGCACATACAGCAAAAAAGACCCAAAATTAGCAAAAAATCAGGCCACATAAAGATCAAAACAGCCATTTGTGTTTAAGTGTAAAAATGTTAGAGTGTGCCTAAATCATCAAGTCAAATATTCAAAATGTGCAAAAAGCTTTCATCACATAAAATGAACATGATTCAGATTTCTTATCAATTGTAAATGAACAATCTTTCTTTAACATAGTAGGGTAAGAAACAGATCTAAATAATAGCGCTTTTGGGATGTGGCAATGCTTGAATCCAACATTTCCAAATAGTCTCATACAAAAACAACATAGTTAACTATTCATAAAATCATACTCTAATAAATGGTCAACAAGATTGTCATCCCATCAGTCATCATGGCAATAATTTTCAGTGCAGCTGGAACTGCATACTATTATGATCTTGATGATGATCCAGAAAAACCCGTAATTGTTTTTGATTCAGAACCCGAAGAACATCTTGAAATTCATTTCATCGATGTCAGGCAAGGAGATTCAACACTGATGATTACTCCTGGCGGATATTCAATATTGGTTGACGGGGGAAACAACGGAAGGGGTCATGATGTGGCAAGTTACATCAAGGGTTTGGGAATTGACGAAATAGATCTTATGGTTGCAACCCATCCAGATGCAGACCATATTGGCGGATTGGATGAGATAATTTCTGCAATGCCTGTGAATCACGTTATGGATAATGGCCAGGAGCACCCGAGACACACCAACACATATCGGGATCATATCGAAGCAATCAAAGATATTGAGCGCACTATTGTTAGGGAGGATACCCTGTGGGTGATAGATGACGATATAGACATTGAGATAATCGTTCCATATGATGATGGGGCAGGCTTAAAACGGTCAGATTTGAACGCAAACTCCATTTTACTAAAGGCATCCTACGGAGGAACATCCGTTCTGCTCACAGGTGACTGTGAAAAGACCTGTGAAAGCAGAATTCTTGCAGGAGACACGGATGATTCCATTGGAGATGACATCAACGTGGACATTCTCAAGATTGGTCATCATGGAAGCGAGACATCAACATCTGATGAGTTCCTTTTTGAGACAGATCCTGAATTTGTGATAATCAGTGTTGGAAAGAACCAGTGGGGATTGCCCAAGGAATCAATATTGGAAAAATTGGGGGATTATCCTGCAGACATTTACAGGACTGACGAAAACGGAACGGTGATTGTGACAATAGATGTTAACGGCAATTCTTTGCTTGGACTTTCAAAGTGACATTCATTTCTACACATTTCATATGTTCATGACATAATTGTTTTATATCTTCATCTTAACTATGATTTAGAATGAAATTCAACTACATTTTCTTATCTGTAATTATGGCATCCATCATATTGTTTCCAGCAGCAGCATATGGAGAAGTTTCTGTAAATGATGGCGCAACATATATTGAAAATCAATACATAGGAGAAGACGAATCCAAACCTGATCCACTGGATTCTCTAGTTGATACGCTAGTAGATGAAGCAATTACAATATCTGCCCCAATTCTTGCAACAGGACTAGGGTCATTGTTCTTTTGGCTAAGAAAGAAAGGCATAGAGATCACACCGGAACAAGAAAAAATGTTCAAGAAATTATTAACCAACAGATACAAAAAACTTGCAAAGGAAAGCTGGAAGACATTTAGAAAAGACGAGGCAAAGTTTGCAGATGCATTAAAGGACGGAAGAATTCCTGATGATCTTGCAACTTCCTTAAAAAAACATGGTAAAGAGTTTGCAGATGAGTTGTTGGAGAAAGATGAATTCAAAGACTTTTCCAAAAATCTTGCCAAAGGAACTGTAGACAAGATGCTTGAGAACATCAGAACAGATCTTAAAAATGAAAACCAGAAAAAAATGCTAGACGTTTTACCAAAAATTGCATCAATTGCAGTTGACTCTGCATTTAAGGAAAATGGAAGTGTAGAGGATTGGGCAAAAGAAGCACTGAACAACATTAAACCATTATTAGTAAATTCAGAGGCACTTGAAAAAGAATCAAACCTGATGATCATTATAGAATCAGAGATTAACAAGAGACTTCAAGCACAAATCAATTCAAAGTAGGCCCCCCTTGGCAACAGAATATGATCTGAGCAACAAAAAATGTTCTCAGAAATGGGAATGGCAAAAACCGCGTCTAAAATAAGAGAGCATTTTCAAGGCATATGTTATTGGAAAAAACAAGAATGCTATGCACATCCCCCATACAATTGGTTTTGATATTTCTGTAAAGAAAGCATGTGAATTATTCTTTGACTCTGAAAAGGGTGCGGCATACAGCACAGAGGCAGGTGCAGGTACAGATCACTCATTTAATTTTACATATGGCATAAGGGAACTCACCATTTTTACATAATTGCAAGAAAACTTGCAGACAATGAAAAAAATAAGATCTAGCAACTCTTTGGCAATTGAGATATATTTTACAATTGTGTTTAGACCAAGGTTGTTCTCTGAAAGATAACTGTAAAAATCATCCAAGACATCCAATGGTTCAAGTTTTTTGTATCAACAGAGATGAAGGGGTTATTCTACCTGAATTTGGTTCTTGTCTGCAAGAAACTTTACAAACTTTGAGAGCACCGCGATAAGATCGTACTGCAGAGTTCTCTGAGAATGTCCGTATGACTTTGCCAAGGAGGTTTCCACATGATCATTATCCAGTGTTTGCATTTACGAATAAATTTACACGATCTACATATTTAAAAAAATGCTTTCGCAGACCAAATCGTATTGGTATAGGGATATAAACAAGATTATCAGAATTAAAATTCGATTAAAATGAAGTTGCCAATTTGTGGTTTTGATGCAAAAAATTCAGTTCTCTGTCCCCAATGCGAAAGGAAAGTGGAATCAGGGGAATTGACCAAAGCAGATGTAGTTGCATCAATGAATCTTGCAAACATTGCAAAATCAAATAAAGAAATTGAAAATTTTACATTATTTTCATGTAAAGAATTTGATGGGAATTTTGTTTTATCACTAGCAAAAAACGACATAATGAAAATTAGACAAAGCAGAACACTTTACAGGACATTACAAGAACAATTCAAGGGCAAAATATGGCTCGTAGAGGCAGATGAGACAGATAAACGATTCATAGAAGATTTGTTCTTTCCAACTAAAATTTTGTCAATTAATGCAGTTTGGGCACCCGGAGGAATTCAAAAGACAAAAGCAGTGGTTTCAGGTAAATGGACGCCTAAATTTCCAATTGATACTGAAAAAGTTGTTCAAATAGTCAAGAATGCCCGAAACCTTGACATTGAGATAGAATT
>JBOEHF010000005.1:11870-24871 GCA_050633805.1 Candidatus Nitrosopumilus sp. | reverse complement strand
GTAGTGTAGCGGTCAAGCATAGAGGCCTTTGAAGCCTTTGACCCCAGTTCGAGTCTGGGCCGGGCTACTTTTTTAATAAAAAGTGAGTCTGTAACACGAATATACTATGGATGGTTTTTTTGAATTAGGTAATGACAGATATCATTTTAGGAATGGGAGAGGTAGGAGAGACACTATTTCATCTACTTGAAGAAAGGAAGTTTAACAGTATAGGAATTGATTTAGATGCTTCTAAATGTAAAAATTATACTGAAAATAAACAAATCGAAAATCCAGAATATCTTCATGTTTGTTTGCCAGGAGAATTGTCAGAATTTGTAGAAATAACAGCAGATTGGATAAAAAAAATTGATGGTGTAAAAGTTGTTCTTGTGCATTCAACTGTAAAACCTGGTACAACAAAGATGATTCAAGATAAATCTAAAGCTCAAGTTCTATATTCACCTGTTCGTGGAGTACATAGAAGATTTTTAGATGATATTAAAAAATATACAAAATTTATTTCGTCAGATGAAAAAAATATAGATCTTAAAATAAAAAGTGATTTAGAAAAAAGATTTGAGAAAATAGATTGGATGTCAACTACAAAAACTGCTGAATTAGCAAAAATATTAGTTGATACAACCTATTATGGATGGTTAATTAATTATGCACAAATAACAAAAATGATTTGTGAAAAAGAGGGAATTGATTTTGATGAAATGTGGAAATTTGCAGATGAAATTCATGAAAATTTAGGTAATAGACCTAAAATGTATCCAGGTATCATTGGTGGGCATTGTGTAATTCCTAATCTAGATTTAATTGATTATGAGGATCTAGATGTGATTAAAAAAATCAATGAAATGTATGAAAAATTTAAAAAATGATTTAAAAATCTAATTTTGTAAGAAGTCGAGAAGCAATTACAAATAATGTTGATGCAATAGCAACTAAAACTATCATTTCCATTATTACAAATTCAGTTACAGTTCCAAAAATCCCAGCTCTAATTACATCAACCAAATATGTTAGGGGGTTTAGATAGAATGCCGTTCTTAATGGTTCAGGTACACCTTCTGCGGGATAAAATGCAGTACTAACAAAAGCAAAGAAAAGAAAAACAGTGTTAATAACTACATTAAATCCTTCACTGGAACGCAATCTAGTAGAGATTATTGATGCTAATGATCCAAAAAGTACTGATCCAGTTATGGCACCAAAAATGATTATGGGGATTGTCACTAAGGAAAATTCTACAGATTCAAAGAATACAGGATATCCAACTACTGCAATCAGTGTAGCACTAACTAATCCAATTATTCCTATTGTACAAATATTACTAAGAATATAATGACTTCTAGTAAATGGTCCCGACATAATTTGTTCAAACATTCCATGTTTTCTATCATTCCAAATTATTATTCCAGAAATCAGGGTACTATTCATGATATTAAATCCAATCATACCTGAAGCTAAAAACGCAGGATAGTCAAGGAATTTGCTACTAAAAGGGACATTGTTAATTAATGGTGCATATGCAAAACCTGCAACAAAAATATAGATTAATGGAAAAATTACTTGCCAAATTAAAAATCCAGGGTTAAGAGAAATTGTGAGATTTCTATTAACTAGTCTAATTATTGGATGCATTTTCTCTCACCATGTTTAAAAAGATCTCTTCAAGATTTGTAGGAACTGCTGACAGATCTTCTATCTCAATTTTGTTATCATTTAGAATTTTTAATACTTGCAACAATACTAGTTCAGATTGTTCTGAATGAATTATGATATTAGTTCCAGTTTCAAAATCAATTTTACAATCTTGGATACCAGATAAAAGAGAAGAGATGACTGATTGTTTTTCTAATAAGTGAATTTTGATAGTTTTTTCTTTTCCAAATCTATTTTTTAATGCATCAGGTGTATCGACTGTTACAATTTTGCCTTTGTCAATAATTGCTATTTGATCACAAAGGTATTCTGCCTCTGATAGGATATGTGTTGTATAAAAAATAGTTAAACCAGTTTTAACTTTATTTTTTAAATAATCTAATAGTTTTCTTCTAGCACTTGGATCTAAACCTACGGTAGGTTCATCTAAAAATAATAATTCCATATCATGCATGAATTCACGGGCTACCTGAACTCTTCGTCTCTGACCAATGGAGAGATCTTCATTTCTTTTCTTACGAATTTCAACCAAATCAAAATCTTTCAATAGTTGTTCCATTCTTTTCTTACATTCAGTTTTTGGAATATTCCACATCATCCCATATTTTTCAAGGGATTTCTCAACTGACAATGTAGGTTCATAGCTGGGCTGTTGTAAAACTACGCCAATTTTATGACGAATTTTAAGAGGATGTGATATTGCATCAACTCCTAAAACAGATAATGAACCATTTGATGGCTGAATGAGAGTGGTAAGGAGTTTGATAGTAGTAGATTTACCAGCTCCATTAGGACCTAAAAATCCAAAAACTTGTCCTGATTTTACGGATAAAATAAGATCATCTACGGCACAAACTGTACCATATGATTTAGAAAGATGATTAACATCTATACAAGACATAATAAAACTGCGATCTTCCTATTAATTTAGTTAGTGAGATAATTAAGATATTTTTTGATAGAATTCAATTAATTAAGAAAAAACGTATAGAAATTTAACAAAACAACAAGTCAATATTTTAAAATAAAAGAAAAGTGCAATTATGCGATCATTTTTTGCTAGAATAGAATTTTCAAAATAATGAAATTTTTATTAATAGAGATAATTTATCAAAAATGAATTGTCTGAATTTGAAAATTTAATTAATAAATTTCTTGAACAAAAACCAGAACTAACTAAAGCAGATCTTGAAAACCAGATTAAACAAAAGAAAGAAAAAATTGGTGCAGGGTATTTGACTGATCAAGGTGCATTATTTTTGATTGCTTCAGATTATGGAATTATATTGTCAGAACCACAAAAAACAGAAATTAGTTTGAAGGATCTATATGCAGGGGCAAAAGAAATTTCATTAGAAACAAGAGTGTTAAATCTTTCACCTGCAAAACAATTTTCTAGAAAAGATGGTTCACCATTTTACCTTAGAACAATGACAGTGTATGATACAAATTCTACAGCTAGTGTAAAATTATGGGATGAAAAAGCAAATCTTCCAGGAATTGAAAATCTAAAACCAGGGGATTTAATCAAAATCATCAAAGCTTATGTTAAATCTGATCTTGATGGTTCTCCAACAATCAATATCGGTTCTGGATCAAATATAGAAACTGCAGATGCAAATAGTGAAATTCCAACTATAGACACGATTACAAAAGATGTAAGTGAAACACAAGAAGGTCAGAAGGACTTGGTTGTTTCAGGAACAATTGATGGGGTAATTAGTGGAATGGAGTTTACAAATTCTAGAGGAATGCCTGGAAAAGCACTAAGAATGAGGCTCAAAGGAAAAGATGGAAGTGGAATGAGAGTGGTACTATGGGGGAAAGATGAATCTACTATCCCCAATATGATTTCACAGTCAGCCAAAGTTAGATTACTTGGAGTCAGAGTAAAATCAGGAAATCAAGGATTAGAAATTCATGGAAATGATGCAACAATAATCGAAATTGAAGGAGGAAAAGAAGCAGAGCCAGTTATTACCAGAGTTCTTTCTATAACTCCAACAGAAAACGGTAAGAATTTGATTTTAGCTGTTGATAATAAAAAGAATTTATTCAATATTAGTGATTTTTCAAATTCAACTAGTATTTGTGTAGAAGGAGATGTAATAGAGTGCATGCCATCAAAAGTTTATGGAAATTCAATTACTTTAGATGAGAATTCTTTTGTAAGAAAATTAGATAACGATGAGACAATTCCTTCATTGTCTCAACTTAGAACAAAAATTAATGATATCAAAGTTGATTCAAGTTATTGTATTGAAGCAATTGTATTGAAAGTTCCTGAAAGAAGAGAGGTTCAAACAAAGTCAGGTGAATCAATAGCACTTTCAGAAATGTTTGTTGAAGACGATACAGGACAAATTTGGGTTAAAGGTTGGAGAAATCAAGCAAGAATAATTGATAAATGTGAATTAGGTGAAATTATTTCTATAACAGGATTAAATGCTAAAGATGGATTAGAAGGAAGAATAGAATTGTTTGTAACTCCATTTTCCAAGATTACAAAAAAGAACTAAGAGTCCCAAAAACCTCTAGTTACAACATATTGTCTTTCTGCTTCATAGATTTGTTTAAACAAATGTTCTTCATCAACCATATTTCTCAAGATTCTTGCTGCAGTATCTGCACCAACACCATATCCAGAAATTACAGTAATAGCAGTTTTACCAAAATTTTCGACCAAAGATGCTACTTTCCAGGCACGATCAAACTTGTGTTTCTCATCTACAGTTAACTTTTTTCCATCATGTTTTTTTCGAATAATCTTGGGTAAATCATAATCAGAATAATATGTTGCAGTAATTTGTCTGGCCTTGCAATATGGACATACCAGTAAATCTTTCACCTCAAATGTTTGAAATAGACGTTCCCATTTTCCACAACGTGTACAAACTAATCGATGTTTTGTTTTTTCTAATCTAGATTTAACGAGATCAAGAATGCCTTTGTCAAGATTTACAGGTGAAGCGTAATATTTTGCAGTATGATCTAAGATAGGTTCTGCTAATTTTGAAAATGTATCAACTTCTAACCAAGTGACATGAATTTCATCATCTTTAATTTTTTTAAGAGTTTTTTCAGAATTTTTTAGATCATATTTATCATGAAATAATTCTCTAAGAGCTTCATGCACAAGTGCTGTTTTAGAATATCTTTCATACAAAAATCGGGCAGACTTTCTTTCATATATTGCACCTCTACCAACAACTCCAAATTTTTTTGCAACACACCATGTTCTCCAATTGACATTATGAGTTCCAGTTAACGACGTACTTACTACAGACTGTAAATCGTATTCATCGTTTAGTACTTCCATGAAAAGTTTTTCTGAAATTCTAGATCTTGATGATAAAACAATTCTATATCCATCAGATCTTGAATCAACAACAGAGCCCAATAGAGATGAAAGAATTGAAGAAAGTAATGTTGACAATGTTGAATTAATTTTGGTTCCCAAACAAGAATGAACAACAATTGAACCCTGAGATCTGTTTGATTCAATCACAATGTTGTTTTCATCAGGAATAACATCAAAATTTAATTTTTCAATAATATTATTGACTAGCTTAAATTTTCCATTCTTTACTTTGCTACGAAAATTTCCTACTTTACGTGCGGTGTTGTAGTCAATTGGAATGTTTTCTCCTTCCCAATAGGGTACATTTATTCCCCTTTCCCTAAAAGGCTCAACGTTTACGGTGAAAGATTTTTCATCGAGATTGAGAATTCTCCATTGAGAACCTTTTAAGACGAAAATATTTCCTGAATCACCAAAATCACCCACAAATCTTTGATCTAAAGATCCGATAATTTTTTTCCCAACACTATCAAAAACTTTGAATTTAAGAATATCAGGAATTGTTGAAAGGTTTTCAAAATAATATTTGAAAGAACCACCTTTTTTCCAATAAGCCATTTTTGTTCTGTCAAAAAATATCAGATAGTTTGAATCAAGTAAATCTAAAACATCTATCAGATCTTTAATTTTTAAATTTCTAAATGGATATGCCTTTGTTACTAATTCAAAAGCTCGTTCAACTTCAATTTCACCAATTTGCATTGATAATCCAACTAGATGATGTGCCAAAACATCAAGTGAACCATCATGAATCTTTTGTTCTTCAATAGAGCCTTCTTGAATTCGATCGAGGATTGCTTGTGCTTCAAACTCATCATCAGGATTATTTGTAATAATTAATCCTTGAGCTGATTCATCTCGATTATGTTTACTTCTACCTATTCTTTGTACAAATTTTGAAACTTGTCTTGGAGATCCATAATGAATTACTAATTCAACTGAACCAATATCCAATCCTAATTCTAATGAAGATGTGCATACTACAATACCACGTTTTCCTTCACGTAAAGTTAGTTCAGTTTCTTCCCTAACTTCTTTTGAGAGTGAACCGTGATGTAGTTCTATTGGGATAGATGATTTTTGTTTTAATATTGATGCTAAAAATTCAGCTTCTCCCCTAGTGTTAGTAAATAGAAGAATAGGAGAATCTAGATTTAGTTCTAATACATGTTCAATTATTTTTTCTCCTACATCAGAAATTGTTCCATCAACATATTTGATTTCTACATCATACTTTCTCACAGATGTATCTCTGATTATCTCACATTTTCTTTTGGTTCCAACTACAAATTTTCCTGCTTCATCAAAATTTCCTACAGTTGCAGATAATCCAACTTTTGTAAGGGGGAATTTGGAGTTTAATTCTAATCTTTCAATACTTAATGATAGTTGGCAACCTCGTTCACTAGATAGTAATTCATGTACTTCATCTATTACTATCCATTCTAAATCAGATAATGCATCAAGCATTTTGACCTGTGTCAAAAGAATCACCAAAGTTTCAGGGGTAGTAATTAGAATATCTGGTGGGTTTTCAGTGATTTTTTTTCTATCTTTTTGACTAGTATCCCCATGTCGAATTTCAATTGTTAGTTGATTCTCATGTGCATAGTTTGTAATCCTTCTAAAGACATCTCGATTTAATGCCCTTAACGGGGTAATGTAAAGAGTTTTGATTTTTCCAGGTTTTTTAGAATTTTTTAAAAGTGAAAAAATTGGTATTACAGCACATTCAGTTTTTCCTGAACCTGTTGGTGCAATAACAAGGCAATCTTTTTTTTGTAAAATTTTAGGTGATGCTTTTTTTTGAATTTCAGTTAGTTTAGAAAATCCAAATTTTCCAAATAAAGAATCAAGAACTTGATTCGACTGTATCATGTGATCTTGATCTTTCATAAACAATTACACCGATTAATCCAAGTGCAAATAAAGCTACAGTGATAATTGGAATTGAATCAAAAATACCTGCCATTGTTTAACCTAAGATTGGACCATTAAAAATCTTCAGGATTATCAGAAAGTCCAATTTTTGTAATCATATAAGAAAAGGTTTCTTTTTTTAATGCCCAATAAATCTCTCCATTGAGTTTTGACGAGTTTTTAAAAAGATGAATTTTGATATGTGTAAAAGGATCAATTGCACTTGCCATATTTTCAATTTCTTTTCCATCCATGTTTCTAATCATGTTAGTGATTATAATTGGAATTTTTTTTGTAATGGCAAATTTTGATAATTCATACATGTATTTCATGAATATTGAATTCTTTTCAAAAGTAGATTCATCGCTTTGGTACTCATAAGAAAACAAATCGGTAATATTATCAATCACAATTAAAGAAAAATTATTTTCTTTAATGTTCTTGATAGAGTTTATTTGTTCTGAAGTGTTTGTTATTCTTGAAACAGTGATTTTTTCAAGTAAATCAATCTCTATTTTAGATTCTTTTTGAATTTCCAATATTCGTTCAGGTCTAAACCCACCCGAAGTATCCAAATACAAAATATTCCCTCCATTTTTTATTGAATTAATTAATAATTGGAATAATAGTAGAGTTTTTCCAGTCGCACCTCCACCAAAAATATCTACAACAACATTATCAGGAATTCCTCCAGACAAGAATTTGTCTAATTTTTGTAAGCCAGTAGAAATCATTTGTGTAATTATTAGAAAAAGAAGAAAAAATTTAAGGAATTTCAATATTCTCAAAGGAGGTAAGGCTTTTATGCTAGAGAAAAAAGTTGCAAATTAAGTGAACAATTAGTGTCCCAATCAAATAGCGCAAAAAGACCTCTAACAACTCTTCAAAAAAGTACAAAGAAGAAAGTTACTGTAAGACTAAAAAACGAAGTTGAATACAAAGGAAAAATGGACAATGTTGATTCTTACATGAATTTGATTATGACTGATGCAGAAGAGCTTCATGATGGTAAAACAATTGCAAATTATGGCAGGGTAATCGTAAGAGGCAATAATGTGTTATTTATCAAACTAGAAAACGAACTCTAGTAGTGATGTGGTTTTATGACCAACAATTTTCTATTTACATCAGAATCAGTAACAGAGGGTCATCCAGACAAGATATGTGACAATATTTCAGATGCGTTCTTAGATGAATATCTCAAGCAAGATCCAGATTCAAGAGTAGCAGTTGAAACAATGGTTACTACTGATTTTGTAGCAGTTGCAGGTGAGGTAACATCTAAAGCAAATTTTGATAAAAAAGCTCAAGAAGAATTAGTGAGAAAAACAATTAGAGAAATTGGATATAACAATAAAGATTTAATGTTTGATACGGAATCTTGTGAAGTAACATTACGTCTTCATTCTCAAAGTCCAGATATCAGTCAAGGTGTTACAGCCACTGAAGATAAAGAACAAGGCGCAGGAGATCAAGGACTAATGTTTGGTTATGCTACAAATGAAACAAAAGAGCTTATGCCAATGCCAGTTTTACTTTCGCAAAAACTTGCACAAAAATTAGCAGAAGTCAGAAAAAATAATACTCTTCCATGGGCAAGACCTGATGGAAAAACACAAGTTTCAGTCAGATATGAAGATAACAAACCTACTAAAATTGAGACAGTAGTAGTTTCAACACAACATGCACCAGATATATCTCAAGGAGAAATTTCAAGAGAAATCGTAGATAAAGTGATCAAACCAGTTTTAGGAGAATTATGGAATGACAATATCAAAATTCACATCAACCCTACTGGAAAATTTGTTATCGGTGGTCCACATGGTGATACAGGATTAACTGGAAGAAAGATTATTGTTGATAGTTATGGCGGATTTGGAAGACATGGTGGTGGTGCTTTTTCAGGGAAAGATCCATCAAAGGTAGATAGATCTGCATGTTACATGTGTAGATATATTGCTAAAAATTTAGTTGCTGCAGAATTAGCTGATAGATGTGAAGTACAACTTGCATATGCAATTGGAGTTGCAGAACCTGTATCATTGTATGTCAATACATTTGGAACAAATAAAATTCCTGAAAATCAAATTGAAGATTTAGTTAGAAAGAATTTTGATATGAAACCTTCTGGAATTATCTCACAATTAGATTTGAAGAGACCAATTTACAAAAAAACAGCAGCATATGGTCATTTTGGAAGAAATGAACCAGAATTTACTTGGGAAAAGACAGACAAATCTGAGACGTTAAAACAATCATCTGGATTGTAATAATTTCAATACAGATTGAAACTTGATTTTAGACATTTTTGATAATCTTTTATGATCTCCTTTAAAATTACCAATTAGAATATTCAGATCGTCAATTCCAAAATCATGTTTTGAATTGACTATTGCATTATGATAAACTTCCTCAAGATTGATTTTTTTAATTTTAGTTTTAGTTCCTTTAGAATACAACTTGACATATTTTTCAAAAGTCACATAATCAGGTCCAACAAGATCTAAAATTTTGTTGTTGAATTTAGATTCAGATACTGACTCAAGTAGAATCTTTACGACATCTGAAACATGTATTGGTTGAATAGAATACATACCAGAGCCTGGAATTTTAATTTCTCCAGATTTTATTTGTTTTTTGAGATTTTTTGTTAACAAATCATCTTTTCCAATAATGTATGAAGGTCTAAAAATTGTGAAATTCAAACCAGAATCAGTAATCTGTTTTTCTGCATTATATTTTGAAATAAAGTATCCTAGAGATGTGTTTGGTGAAACTCCTAATCCACTTAAGAAAATAATTTTTTTGATTCTAGCTTTCTTACTTAGATTTACAATATGTTTTGTTAAATCAGTATTTATCATATCAAAATCATTGTTTACAGATTGTTTTCCTATTCCGACAAGATGAATTAATGCATCAGAATCTTGAATTTTTTTTAGTAAATTTTTTTCTTCATAATTCTTTGAAATAGTTTTACTTTCACACCTAAAATTCTTAAAATCTTTCCTAGATATTGATATCAATTCAATGTTTTTTTCTGATAAATATTTTCGAAGATTTTTCGCAATAAAGCCACTAGCTCCAGTAACAACAATCTTTAAAGTTTTAACCATGATAGAACTGAATTTGTTTTAATTTTAAATCTATTTGATAATTTTCAAAAGTTATGAAATAAGAGTTAATACTCCAAAATGAATACAACTAACGTGGAAGAAGAAAAGACAAAATTAAAAACAGGTTATACCACAGGAAGTTCTGCAACTGCTGCATCAAAAGCTGCTCTATTATCAATAATCAATCAGGAAAAAATTGAAAATGTAGAGATTTTATTACCAAAAAAATCCTATGCTAAAATTCCAATATATTCATGTGAATTTGAAAATAACAAGGCAAAATGTTCAGTGATCAAAAATGGAGGAGATGATCCTGATGTCACTCATGGTGCAAAAATTATTGTTGAATTGTCATTTACTGAGAAAATTAATGAGGTTGAGATTGATGGTGGAGAAGGTGTAGGTATAGTTACTAAGCCAGGGCTAGGTTTAGAAATTAACAAGCCTGCCATAAACCCAGTTCCTAAAAAAATGATTACTGAAAATCTAAGAGAAGTAGGAAAAAAAATTCTTTTAGAGAAAGGAATTAGAGTAGTTATTTCAGTACCTAAAGGAAAAGAGTTAGGACCAAAAACAGACAATCCGAGACTAGGTATCATAGATGGAATTTCAATTTTAGGAACTAGTGGAATTGTTATTCCATTTTCTACAGCATCATATGCAGCATCAATAAGACAAAATTTAGATGTTGCAATTGCAGCTGGAAATCATACCGTAGTTCTTACAACAGGTGGAAGAAGTGAAGACTTTGCAAAGAAAATTGTAGATTTACCAGTTCATTGTTTTGTACAAATGGGTGATTTTTCAGGATATACAATTCAGCAGTGTAGTAGAAAAGATATCAAAAAAGCATATGTGGTAGGTTTTATTGGAAAACTTGCAAAAATGGCTGCAGGTGTTAAACAAACTCATGTTAAAGGATCTAAGATAGACATGGGTTTTTTAGCAGAATTAGCCAGAAAGTGTAACGCCGATGAAAATGTAATTGGAAATATTAAAAAAGCAAATACAGCAAGACATGTTTCAGAGATTATTCAAGAAAATGAGATCACAGGATTTTTTGATTTGATTTGTAGTGAGACGTATAAACATATGAGAAAACATTCTGAAGAAAAATTGTCCATTGATGTCATATTATTTGATTTTGAAGGGAATATTTTAGCGAGAAAATCTGAACAGTAAGGTATTTTATTAAAGTTTGAAGATTTTGATTGTGGAAAAAACTTCAGTTCTTGCCATTACTAAAAATGGAGTAAATGTTGGAGAAAAGCTAAAAGAACTGTTTCCAGATTGGAATGTATTTGCACCTTCAAAGCTAGATAATGAATCATCAGAGATTACTTGGTATTCTGAGCCTACAACAGAAAAAATAGTTGAACTTTTTAAAAATAATAATGCATTAATTTGTATTTTTTCATTAGGTGCAGTAA
The DNA here is from genome assembly GCA_050633805.1 of Candidatus Nitrosopumilus sp. Classification (GTDB taxonomy): domain Archaea; phylum Thermoproteota; class Nitrososphaeria; order Nitrososphaerales; family Nitrosopumilaceae; genus Nitrosopumilus. The sequence continues at coordinate 13,391 of JBOEHF010000005.1, read as the reverse complement.
TCAGATTAATTTCACCTTATTTGAAAGACAAAAGAACTGATCCTGCAGTAATCGTAATTGATGATAAGACAAATTTTGTGATCAGTGTTTTATCTGGACATATAGGAGGTGCGAATGAATTAACTGAAGATATTGCAGAAAAAATTGGAGCATTACCTGTTATTACAACTGCTGCAGATGTAAATAAAACAATTGCAGTAGATCTTGTGGGAAGAGAATTTAATTGGAAAATAGACGATGATTCTACTGTAACTAAAATTAGTGCAGATATGGTAAATGAAGAGCTCATTGGGATTTTTCAAGAAGCTGGTGAGAGAAATTGGTTTAAGAAATTACCAAAAAACGTTATTGTTTATGAAAATATTGAAGAGCTAAAAGAATCAAATTCCAAGGCACATCTCATAATTTCTGATAAAACTATTGACAAAGAAATTTCTAAAAGATCTGTAATTTATAGACCTCCTAGTTTGGTCATTGGAATTGGATTACATTGGGATACTAGAAAAGAAACAATTAGAGAAGGTATTGAAACTTGTTTAGAAAAATTCAAACTTAGTTCAAAATCAATTGCAAAATTAGTGTCAATAAAAAAACCTGAAGATGTGCAAGGATTAATAGATCTAGGAAAAGAAATGGAAATTCCAGTAGAGTATGTAGATAGAGAAGAACTAGCAGAAATTTCTGCTCCTAACCCATCTGAAACAGTAAAGGCATTTGAAGGAACTGCAAGTGTTTCTGAAGCTGCTGCCATTAAAGTATCAAAAGGAGAATTAATCGTAGAAAAGCAAAAATTCCCACCAAATTTGACTATAGCCATAGCGAGGATTATGAATTGAAGAGAGGATTACTACTAATTGATAGAGGAAGTAGAGAAAGAGAGGCATCTGAAGAACTAGACGTAATTTGTGAAGGAATCAAGGCTAAAGGAGACTATGTTTTTACAGATTATTGCTTTCTAGAGGTAGAACCACCATATATTGAAGATGGAATTGCTAAATGTCTAAAACAAGACATTGATTCTTTAACAATAGTGCCTTATTTTTTGTATCCAGGAAAAAAGATAAAAAATGCAGTTACAGATGTAATGAAATTTCAAAAAGATACACAAGTAAAATTTTTAGTTACAAAACAAATGAGTAATCATAAAACTTTGGTGGATGTTGTTGAGAATCGAATAGCAACAGCATTAAAAGAAAATAAAATTACACTTTCAAATAATGAAGTAGATGTTATGGTTATTGGCCATGGTAGTAAGGATCCAAATGCACAAAGATCATTAGATTACATTGTAAATGAATTAAATGGTTCATACAGAAATGTTAGTAGATGTTGGTTAGAAATAGAGCAACCGGATATTTTTGAAGGAATCAAAAAATGTGAGAAAGATAATCCCAAAGTATTGATAATTGTTTTTTATTTTCTTCATGAGGGTGCACATGTTAAAACTGATATCAATAATGACTTGGTCCCAGCACTAGAAAAATCAAGTATTGAAAAAGCATACATTACAAAACATATAGG
>JBOEHF010000005.1:0-11784 GCA_050633805.1 Candidatus Nitrosopumilus sp. | reverse complement strand
GATGCAAGTATGCAAATGATTGAAGAAGAGATTGGTTCACATAAATTTAATGAAAAGGAGTGGCCAATTGTTAGAAGAATTATTCATTCAACAGCAGATTTTGATTTTGCAGGAAAAAACAAGTTAATTTTTCAAAAAGATGCAATTGAAAGTGGAATGAATGCTTTGAAGGATGGATGCAGCATAGTAGTTGATGTTAATGGGGTAATTGGAGGAATGAATAAACAAAATCCAAAAGATTTTGGTAACAACATAGTTTGTAATATTTCAAAACCAGAAATCATGGAATTGGCAAAAAAAGAAGGTAAAACTCGTTCCCAAGTCTCAATGAGAGAGGCTATTTCAGATATTGATGGGGGAGTTGTAGCCATAGGAAATGCTCCAACTGCGCTTCAAGAAGTTATTCAGATGGTAAAAGAAGGTATCGTCAAACCTGCATTGATTATTGGCATTCCTGTTGGATTCATCTGTGCTGCTGAATCAAAAGAAGAATTATCAAAATTGGAAGATACTCCATTTATCACCAATATTGGTAGAAAAGGAGGTAGTTCCTCAGTATCTGCTACAATTAATGCAATTTTTAAATTAATTAGAGCAGAATCATCTTCTTGAAAATTTTAAACAATTTCTAACAAAAACTTGGGCATAATCTGAACTTTCAAAATACAGATGACCATATGATGCCAAAGTACTATCTTGAATTAATCCATCCTGATATTTCTTAATCCCTTCACCTATTTCTAAATCATATACAAATTTTGAATCAGATGAAACAGACTCTAATTGAGAATAATGGAATTCATGGCCTTGGAAATTGTGGGGTTTTTCAGATATTGGATTTTTTTTAGTGATTTTGCCTTTTGTATAATTAAGCCTCATTTTGTTTGTCATTTTAGTTTCAGCATCAAAAATACCAATCATTTTGTATTTTTTATTTTGAGATGAAATAGATTTTGTCATATACATCAATCCCCCACATTCTGCGTAAATTGGAAGATTATCTTCTGATAATTTCTTTATTGATTCTTTCATGATTCTATTTTTTGAAAGTGAATCACCTAAAATTTCTGGAAACCCCCCTCCAATGTAAAGTCCATCACATTTTGGAATTTTTTTATCTTTTACAGGACTAAAAAATTTTAAATTTGCACCTTCACGACGCAGTGCTTCTAAATTATCCTGATAATAGAAATTAAATGAGGTATCAAGTGCAACTGCTATAGTTGTTTTAACTTTTTTATGAGTAGGTTGTGATTTTTTTGTAAGTTGGGTAGAATTGTTTACAATTTTAATAATTTGATTAATATCTAGATAATTTGAAATGGTTTTTGAGATTTTTTCAATTTGTTTTTTAAGAGTCTTGCTTTCCATTGTAGAAATTAATCCAAGATGTCTTGATGGCATGTTTAGTGAAGAATTTTTTGGGATTACCCCAACTATTGGGATTTTAGTTTTTTCCAGGGCATCTCTACACAATAATTCATGTTTTTTACTTCCTATTTTGTTTAGAATAATTCCAACAATGCGAGAATTTCTATGAAATTTTATGAATCCTAGTGCAGTTGCAGCAATAGAGCGTGAAGTCTTACTTGCATCTAATACCAAGATTACTGGAGATTTTGTCAATGATGCAACATGATGAGTACTAGCATAATTTGAACATCCACCAAATCCATCATAGTATCCCATAACGCCCTCTATTACAGAAACATTAGATTTAGAATTTGAAACAAAACTATTCAAAAGTTGTTTATTTCCCATCAACCAAGCATCCAAATTGTATGTTTCATGTTTTGAAATGCTTGACAGATATCCTGGATCAATATAATCGGGTCCAACTTTGAATGGTTGAACAGAATAACCGTGTTTCTGAAGGGCATAAATTATTGAACATGTAATGGATGTCTTGCCAACTCCACTAGTAGCACCTGCAATTACAATTCTAGGAATTCTCAATTTGCATGACTATAATCATTTTTTATTTAAATTGATATATTTTGACTTACCCTCAATGTTTTTACTAAGATTCATTGAATACAATTTGTGGAAAAAGATGGTTTAACAATTGTTTATACTGGAAAGGGAAAGGGAAAAACAACTGCAGCTTTAGGTATTGCCTTACGTGCAACAGGTTATGAAAAGAAAACATGTATGATTCAATTTATCAAAGGTTCATGGCATTATGGTGAAATGGATTCATCAAAAAGACTTGAACCAGAATTTGAAATGGTTGCAGTCGGTAAAGGATTTGTTGGAATAATTGATGATAAAAGTCCAAAAAAAGATCATGAAAAAGTAGCTAAAGAAGCAATTAGAATCAGTAATGAGAGAATTCAATCAGGAAATTACGATATTGTAATTTTAGATGAGATAAACTATGCAGTAAATCTCAATTTGATTTCAGTTAATGACGTTCTAAATATTATCAAATCAAAACCAAAAGAAGTCAATTTGGTTCTAACAGGAAATTATGCAAAAGATGAAATCATAGAAATTGCGGATTTGGTTACTGAAATGAAGGAAATTAAACATCCATTTCAACAAGGAATCAAAGCTAAGAAAGGTATTGATTTCTAACCAGCAAACATTAATTTACACATAACAAAGTTTTAGAAGAAATGTCTACTGAAATTCAAGAAATGCCTGAACAAGGAGAAATTGTTCTTGCAACAGTTACCAAAGTAATGGACCATGGAGCATATGTTACATTAGATGAATATGATGATATTCAAGGATTTTTACATATTTCAGAGATTGCCCCAGGTTGGATTAGATCAGTTAATAGATTTGTTAGAGATGGGGAGAAAAAAGTTCTTCTTGTAAAAAAAGTAAATGCTCAACGTGGGGATATAGATCTTTCATTAAAACAAGTTTCAAAAGATCAGAAAAAACAGAAGCTAAAAGAAGTCAAAAAATTTGAAAAAGGTAAAACATTATTACAAAACGTTCAAGAAAAAGCAAAATTAACTGATGAAGAAATAGAAAAATTAGAAGATAGCATTTATTCAAAATTTGACTCAGTTTATGATGCTTTCATATCTATTGGAAGAAATGGTATTGAATCAGTAAAAGAACTAAAAATTGCTAAAAAAACTGCAACAGTAATTGAAGATATTTGCTCAAAAATTAAACTTCCTTCAGTTGAAATTAGAGGAATAATGGAAATCACAAATAGCAAATCTGACGGAGTTGAAATAATTAAAAAAACATTGTTAGATGTTATCAAAAAAGATTCAACTATAGATATTACATACTTGGGGGCACCAAAATACAGACTTTCAATTACTTCAGAAGATTTCAAATCTGCTGAGAAATTATTGAAACCAATTGTTGAAGAAATTGAAAATAACATAACAAAGAAAAAAGGCTCATTCAAATTTACTAGAGAAGATTCAAAGAAAACTAGAGAAAATTAAAAATGAGATTTTTATTAAGAAAATGTCCAAAGTGTAATCACTACACTCTAAAAGAAAAATGTCCAAAGTGTAATGAAGAAACTGTTTCAGTTCATCCTGCTAAATTTTCACCAGATGATAAATACATGAGATATAGATTAGCTGAAAGATATTCTTAAAGTGTAGGTTTGTAGTCTTTATTTACTTCATAAATAAAAACACCAAGCATTGGTCCAATTTTTTCTTCATTGAAACTTGGTGATGAGTAAACTAATCTTAGTGGTCCATTATCATCAGAAGGGAATTTGATATTTTTCTCATATACAGGAATCATTCCTGGAACATAAGTGGGAGATTGTTGATTCAAATTATTTGGGTTGACGTAACCTAACAGTGAAAATGGAGTCATTTTTCCAAGTAAGGTTTCATTCCAGAAATAATCAGTTCCACTAATACCATCTGCTTCCAAATATTTTGAAAGATCATATCCAGCTATTTTCATAAACCATTGTTTTTTTGATTCATCACCACCTCCTGATAACATATAATATGATTCAGATGCATCTACATTCAATTTTTCTCCAGCGACAAATATCAATACATAATCAGCTTGCATTTCATTAAGAGTGTTCCAAGCAGTATCAGGATTACTAAGTAACATTTTTGCAATATTTTCAATGATGGAAGTATAAACAGTTGAATTATCTGCTAATGATGCTCTTTCCCCCATAGTAGAAATCCAGTATCCATAATCCCACCATGATGCAATAACAGCATCTTTAGGAGTATTTTTTTCCATCCAGTCAAGTGCATCTAACCAATCATTTGTAGCAACAGGAAAGGATGTCCCACCATTCATTATTGTAGGAGGCATTGAAGCAATAGATGAAGGCGTAGAATCCATGGGATAAATCATGGGAATTGTTAGAAGAATGATTATTCCTACAAAAAATGGAAATTGTATTCTCTTACTAATTGGTTTTTTTGATTGAGATTTATTATTAATGAATTCTTTTGTTAAAAAAGTTAATCCTAAAGATGCTAAAACAATTATTCCAATTGAGGCAAAAACTTCTAGTCTAACAAAAGTTGAGCTTACATAGACTCCAACAAGGCCTAAAATTAATGAAAACGATAATAGATCATTTTTAATTAAACTCGAATTTTTAATTTGTAAATTTTTGATTAATAACCAAATTCCCATCCCTGAGAAAATCATTAACACGGAATGGAACAAAAATGATTGTTGTAAAGTTGTTGTTGCATGTTCTGATACAGAATCTACTAAAGGATCAGTGGTAGTTAAAAAAGGATTCAGAGCATTAAGATATCTGTGACTAGGTAAAGGTAAAAATTCAGAATCTGAATTTATGATCAAAATAGTTGGTGCAATAATTAATAATACAAGTAAAAATAGTAAGCCATTTCTAGTTTTGTTTTTTGAACTCCGGGTTTGAATAAAAATGCAAGATATTAAGAATAATGTAGATATAATTAGTGAAATTCCTCCCAATCCAAAAATAAAATTAGAACTCACTCGTTCAAATCCTAAAGAAACTATAATTGTTGTAATTGTATAAAGTGGAATCGCCCACACTATGAATTTATAGTCTGTTCTTAAAAATGGCAGAGTAAGAAAGAAAATTCCTATAGGAATAATGAAAAATTGATTTCCACCCCAAGCAGATAGAGAAAAAGTGGTAAAAATTCCAGCACTTACAAGTTTTAAAATGGCAATTTTTTTGTTTTGTGAATTTATTCCACTTAGTAGAAGATAAACAGTTAGAAGACTGAAAAATAATCCCAAAGGTTCAGACTTGAACCATCCAAGAGGACTTCTAATAAGTAGAGGTAAAGAAACAGAAAATAAAAGAGACGCAAATAACCCAGCTGTAGTACCACCAATAACTCTAACTAAAGCAAAAATTACGATAGTTGATAATGAGGCAAATATTACAGGAAATAATATAGTGAAATCATATAGATCCATCCCTCCACCAAAAATCCAATATGTTGAAGCAGCTGTAATGTGTAGCATTACTTGAGAAGTAGCTGAAACATCTCTACCATGGGGATACCAACTAAGACTATCATCCCATTCAAAATAGGAATTGATTCCATTATCAACGATATATTGTGTTGCACGATAATTAAAAAAAGGATCAAATTCATTTAATTCAAAACCAAAATCAGCAGGTTGAGAACGAAGTAAAAATGATACACTAAAAGATAAGATCAGAATTCCAATTATCAATAAATGATTTAATTTAAAATCAAAAGTTCCTATAGATAGAAGTTTTGTGGAAGATAACAATAATTAATTTTCAAAAAAACTTTGCTTATTACTCTTTGTGTAACCAAACAAATCAGTCACAAATTATGGAGCATATCTACCTTGAAGCATTGTTTCTTCAATTATATGATTTTTCATTGCAGATTCAATTTCTTGTTTAGTTGATCCTTTGTTTGTGTTTAATTTTTGATCTAATGCATATAATTTGAAAATATAGGTGTGTTCTTTGTCAGGTGGTGCAGGTCCACCATAACCAATTTCACCAAAGTCAGTTTTTCCTTCAATACAATTTGATGGAATAGAATTTTCATTAAATTCAGTATTTTTTGATTCAATATTGTATACAACCCAATGAACCCAAACTTTTCCTACAGCACCCATTGCATCAGGATCATCCATTATCAGAGCAAGGGATATTGTATTTTCTGGAATGTTAGTAATTGTTAATGGAGGACTAATATTTCCATTTTTATATCCATATTTTTTTGGAATAACTCCATTATTTTTAAATGCAGTACTTTCTAAAGAGAGGGCCACAATAAGAGGAAATATAATCTTAAAATTAAATATTTCTAAGATTCTAGAATGATTTTATTATTTGAGAAAGACATTATTGAACTCCCATTATTTTTAATCTCTTTTTTTAATTCTCTATCCATCGTAGCTATAATAACTCGATTTTTTGAGACATAGTCTACCAATTCTTTGTCAGCAAATGAACCAAGAATTGGAATTATTTTGAAATTTTTGATAAAATCTAGAGTTGATTTAATTTCTTGTTTTTTTTCAGGTTTTTTTTCTAATTCAACTAATTCATTTTTAACAACTTGAGGTACGACAAAAGTGATTTGCCCTATTTCAACATCCAAATTATCAAGATTTTTGATTCTATTGGTTGCTAGATGAATTAAAAAATTAGTATCACAGATTACTTCAACCAACTATTCCTGCACCAATTAATCTCCATCTTTCAGCGATTCTTCTACTAATTGCAACATTACCACCTTCAAAAATACATGCAGGTCTTCTTAATTCAATTTCAACACTTTTTGATTTAATTTTAGTTACTTTGCCTAGTACAGGTGCTGTTCCTATGTTTAGTCTGAGTAATTCTCCCATTGAAATTGGTTGAACTTTGATATCCTCTGTAATTCCCACTGCAGAATCAAATAGATTTACATTTAATTTTAGAGTGGTAGAATTTTCTGGTAGTGTACCAGGTTTTCCAATTACTGAACCAATAAACGAATCACTTCTAGTCATGGCAGGATCTAATTTTGTTCCAATTGCAACCAGACCTCCAGGTTTAACAGAATCAACAATTCCTGCAGCAGTACCTAACGATGTAATTTCTGTCATCAATGGTTCGTAAGTCTTTTTCTTTTCATTCATAATTCCAGGTTTAATTTCAATTTCATCACCAACATTGAAGACTCCTTGAGTAAGACTTCCACCAATAACACCACCTTTGATGTCTTTTAATTTAATTCCAGGTTTATTTACATCAAATGAACGTAAAACATGCATTACGGTATCTGCTTTTTCATCTCTTTCAGGTGTTTTTATTGTAGATTCAATTGCACCAATTAATGCATCAATGTTTAGTCCAGATTGTGCAGAGATTGGAATCACTGGTGCTTTTGCAGCATGAGTACCTTTAACAAATTTTGTAATTTCTTGATAATTTGCAAGAGCTTCTTTGTAAGAAAGTAGATCAACTTTATTTTGTACGACAACTATTTGTTGAATTCCAAGTGTTTGAAGTGCTAAAAGATGTTCTTTTGTCTGAGGTTTAGGAACTTTTTCATTTGCTGCAGCTAATAGCAACGCACCATCCATTAATGCGGATCCTGAAAGCATATTTGCCATCAAACTTTCGTGTCCAGGACTATCTACAAAACTTACAACTCTAGATAATTCACTTTCCTTTCCACAGTTATTACATTTTGGGGTTGTAGAATATCCCAAAGGTTCTTCACATTTTTTACATTTGTAAAAAGCTGCATCAGAATAACCAACGCGTATAGTAATTCCACGTTTTAGTTCTTGACTGTGTACACTAGTCCATGAACCAGTTAAAGCCTGAATAAGAGTCGTTTTTCCATGATCTACGTGACCTGCAGTACCAATGTTAACACATGGTTGATAGCCATATTTCTTAATGTACCAATCAGGAAGAGTTTCTCTCCAATGCATGAGTCAAAAAGTAAAATCGGTATATGTTAACTTATTCTTTTTTATCTTCGGTTTTTTCTTCTGTAGCTTCTTCAGCAGGAGCTTCAACTGGTAATTCTCCATCAAATTTACAATTTACTTGATAGATTTCTTCTGATACAGTATTTCCACGCATTAGTTTTCTTTTTCTTTGTCCAGATTCTGCATCTTGCAAACCAACTCCTTTTGAAAGTAACACTTGTTTTCTTGCAGCACCATGAACATCATTTCTCATTGGAACTCCAGATTTGTCACTGCCTCCTGTGAGTTTTAATTTTCCAGTCAATCCAACAATTGATGCATCAGTTTCATTTCCTAATTGTAATCCTAGCAATGGGTTAGCATCACTGTCTTTGAGTTCTTTTGAAATTGATTTGCCTTTAATGTCAGATACTGTAAGTTTGAAGTTTGCCAATTATTCCAAAAAAAAGTTGAAGTACTAATTAACCTTTGGACATTATTTTTAAATCAAGATTGGCAAAAACAGGCATGGCTGAAGAGATCAGATGTCCAAGGTGCGATGAAAAAATGGTGGACATGCAAGCTTGTCACATGTTTTGCCCAAATTGTGGAGCTCATTTAGACTGTTCAGATAAAGGAAACTATTGGTGATTAAATTCCTGGTCGATCTGGAATATAATCAGATGACATGTTAATTGCTTGATCTTTCATAATTTCAAGATAGGTTTCATAGTCGGCTTGAAAGTTACAATGAGGGCATTTTACATTTGTAATATCATCGTCTAACACTGCAACTTTTTCACATTCAGGGCATCTTGCATCCATAATTTTCTTTATCAATTAAGATATTTAATCATAATCGATGAATTTCCTCTAGGCGGAGTTAGTTTAGTCTGGTATGACGTCAGCTTCCCAAGCTGAAGGCCGCGGGTTCAAATCCCGCACTCCGCATTATAATTCTCTAATTGCTTGTTCTATAATTCCTCTATCAGAAGCTTTTGGATAATATTTGAGATAATTTTTGAGATCATCTTTTGCTCCAGAATCATTGTTTTGTTGTTGCCTAAGATATGCACGGTTTTTGTAGATTTTTGCAGATCGTTTTGGGTTAATTTCAATTGCTTTAGTGTAACAATTTTCTGCTTTTTCAAATTGTTCAGTTTTTAGATAAAAATTTCCAAGGCCATTATATGCTAGATATGATTTAGCATTGATTCCAATGCATTTCTCATAATATTTTATGCATTCAGAAGATTTTTGAGCATTGAGCATACCTGCAAATAGATTAAGTGCAGTAGAATTGTTTTCATCAAGTTCGATTGCTTGCTTTAGTGATTCAAGTGCTTCTGTGCCATTTTTTAAGATATTTTGTTTTTCATAGATGATACATAATCTATTTGATTTTTCGCTGGAGCTATTTTTCAAATCAACAGAAGATAAAATATCAGATGGAGCCAAAATTATTAGCAATTTTCCTTCTTCAGACCATTCTTTTTCAAAAATATCTTGTGGGATTGCTCCCTCTTGCATCTCACCATCTTGATTGCCCTTTTGAATATAATGAAGAATTGTCTTTTCTGTTTCATTGTAACCTGTAATTATAGAAGCATGTTGTGTAATTTCAGGAATTCCTGGAAGAATTACAATTGGCGGTATTCCAAGATCAATTATTTTTTTTAATTCATTTAATGATGAATGAACTATTTTGCATGATAACCCATGTCTTTCGGCAGTCTCTATACCTTCAATTAGAATACTGCCATTAAATCCAGAATATTTTTTAGCAGATTCCATGGCTTCAGCTATTGGTAAGTCAATATTCCAATATTTTGATACAACGTTAATGGGTAAAGGTAGGCAAATATTTTCTTCCTCTACAAGAGGTAAGAGTAATTCATGATTTTCTTCTTCCATAATACAAAGGAATTTTGAGAGTTATTAAAATCAATCAAAGTGAACAAAATTTTTCAATTAAATCATTACCATCTTGACTCATTTCTGGATGAAATTGGGTTCCAAAAATTAGCTTTTTCTCATATTGAATTATTTCATATTTACAATTATCTGACTTAGCAAGTGGAATTAAGAGTTTAGGTAATTTGGATATTTCAAAGATATGGCTTTCAAATACGTCAAAAGATCCATTGCATAGAGGATTGTCCTTTAGAGTCAAAATCGATTCATTTCCTTTTTGTAAAGAAGATTTTCTAATTGTACCACCCAAGGTCAAGGCTAAAATTTCTGCACCATAGCAAATTCCAAGTAGTTTGTTATTATTTTCAATACAATGTCTGATAATTTTAGAATTGATTTCGTTAATCTTTTTTTCATTTCTTCGTCTTCCAGAAAGAATGAAAGAATCAAAATTGAAAAGTGAACTCAGGTTAAGAAGTTGGGGCGATTCTTTTTTAAAAGGAATATTTTTTTCATTTAAAAAATCAATCAACTGTTTTGTATAGATAGAACCGTTATCAACAACAAGAAGCAATTAGTTGCCTACCTCAATTGAGACATAGTGTATCTCAGGAAGTCCATCTTTTACAAATACAGTTCCAATATTGAGATTTCCATCCTCTTCCCACATGAAGACTCTATCACTACGTGGTTTTACAAAGTCATCAATGAATTCAGACAAGAATTCTTCAGCATCTGCACGATCACTTTCAGTAAAGAAGAACAATTCGCCTTCATTAAATGACAGTGGTATCTGAATAGATGTTGGTTCTGAAACAGAAATATCATTTTCTTCAAATACAGACTTTATGATATCAATCCTATCACTTCTTACCAATTCAACATAATCATCATCTGCCGTAGTTGTAGTAGAGGCTACGCCTGAAACCTTTTTCAAGTATGCTTCAAATGCTTCTTCTTGTGTTTCACCTAATCCAACAAAATATTCACCATTAAATGCAGCACCTACTGCTGCAATTGTTCCTAGTTGTGCTACTACTCCACCAGCTCCTGCAGTGTATACGGGAATAAAGTAGATATCATGATCACCTACACGATACAAAATATTATCACCAATTCTTGGATTTCTTAACAAAGTCTTTAGTTGGGCAAATTCTGGATCTCGGTCAAGTGCCTCTCTTACTGCAGTAGGTCCAATTAATTTAGTTGTAGAATTTAATGGTACTTCATAAAACTGCAAGTCCCCTAGATTGGTAAGATCATTTTCTACTACCATGTATCCTGCAAGGTTTCTACCTTGTGATCCTCGTAATTCTAAGGAAAGCAATCCCAAGAATTCTGTTTGATCAAATCCAGGTGGTTTTGCTTCAACATAATAGGTATCAAGGCCGCGAGGAATTTCATAAAATTCATTGGCTTGGATAAATGTCTCTACATTAGTTACATGGTAGATATTATACATCTCCGTTTTCCAATTGAATAATTCAACAGGATATCTAATTTGTTCTTCTAACCAAGCTGGCATAGGTTGGAATTGTTCAGAATACTGACTAGCAAACATTTCAGTAAAGAAGTCATCTCCAGTTTTTAATAATTGGATATCACCATTGTAAGAATCAACTAGTGCATAACCTACTAAACGTAAGTATGGATTTCCAACTGACCATGGAACATCTCCCGTATCAAATCCAATGATTAATGGAATAAGCCAATAGGAATTTTCTCCATCAGTTACAGGAAGTGAATCTAGTTCCTTTCCAAATAAATCATAAAGGAAGTATGGGTATAGAATTTCCATTCTATCATGAACATCTTTGTATCTCATAATGTGTACAGATTCACCTGGGAATGATAGCAAAAAGTTTGGCTCAAAAATCCAACTTAACGGTGGTGAAACATCCAATCCGCCTAGTCCTGAATAAGATACACCTCCGAGTTCTGCACTTGTTTCACCTCTTGAATTAGGATAACCAGACCAGGTTTGCTCAAATAATCCACCTTCACCAT
>JBOEHF010000004.1:7752-14027 GCA_050633805.1 Candidatus Nitrosopumilus sp. | reverse complement strand
GGGCCACTTACCCAAACAATTCTACCTTGAGCTGCCATTTTCTAATTTTTCACTCCGAATTTTGCTGCAATTTCTTTCCTTATTAAAGGCTTCAGACGTTCAATTCTTGCATCGATCGTGTTATCGAAGGTCATTGTACCATCTTTAGATTTGACTTTAATTCCTCCAAGACAATCAATTGTATCAGATGATAGTTCAGCTCCTGAAAATTGAGATAGTGTAGACTGGACAACATCTTTGTCTTTTGTATTTGTAGAAATGGAAACTTCTGAAGTACCTAAAATTTGAGTTGCCTCTTCAATTAAAGTCTTAATGAGATTTGAATAATCGCCACTGCGATCAGCATTTGCAATTTGGTCTAATGCAGCAGAAAATACCTTGTCAACTGCCTCTTCTAAGGCCATTAGTTGTTTATTTCTGGCTTCAATATCGGCACTACCTGTGATCTGTTTTTCGATCTTATCTGCCTCTTTTTTGCCATCTGAAATAATCTTATCATATTCACTTTCTAATTTAGGAACAGAAGAGTCTAGATTTTGCTGTGCATCATTTAATCCAGATTTGATATTTGTCAAAATATCATTTTCAGTGTTCTTTAAGATTTTATCAATTGTACTTTCTAATGCAGAATTAGATGCCAATAGATGCCGTTGACTCATAATGGATTTTAATGTTTGGGACAGCAATCAGAAAGATATTAAACTCAATGAAAGTACCCAAAATTTGTCTTGGGAACAGCCGATCTAAAATTAGGAACCGTAATTTTACCTAGAAGTGAGTCCCCTAAAGCAATTTCAAGATTAACTGAGTTTGAGTGGTATCATAAAATTGATTCTGCTAGTGATTTAGTTACGCCTGAAATCGATGATTTGTTACTAAAAGCACAGCAAACTTACCAATCCATTGATGATGTCATCAAAGGTATGGGAATTCCTCTTGAAGTAGGAATTATGGAGATTTTGTTCAAAGGAACTGTAATCAAGAAAAAAGACTATGAGATTAATGAAATTGAAGATATGGTAGAACAATTAGAAAAAGAAGCTCCATCAGTTATTGAGAAACCAGCATCACTTTTAGAAGAAGCAGCAACTGCCAGAGTATCAATTGAAGAATACAAGGCACTCAAAGACACCTTAGAAGTAATCAGAAAGATGAAGATGGATATTTCCGGATTTGGTTTAATGCGACACTTTTTCACAAATCTCTTTGTGATTAATTCAGCTGACTTTGATGAGATTAATCGCTCACTTGAGGGAATTACAATTTACAAATATGATTTAGAGAATAAAGAAAAAGCAGCAATCTTGGTAATTTCTGATACTGAAGATTCTGAAAAAGTTCTCAAAGTCTTACGAAGTTTCAATTCTAACACATTTAAAATTCCAGAAGGTTTTCCTCAAATTCCCAGTGAGGCATATGCACTTGCAGAATCAAAAATTAAAGAATTAGAAGCAAAACAAGCATCAATCAAAAAAGAATTAGCAAAAATTACAAAAAAAATCAGACGAGATATTCTTGCTCTACATGAAAAAGCACAAGTGGCAAAAGATGTTCTTGAGACTTTAAGAAAGCCAGGCGGAACAAAACACTTTGCAGTTATTCAAGGTTTTATTCCAAAGAAGATGGAAGCAAAATTCACAGACAGCACCAAACAATGGATGTCAGTTGTTGAGGATATCACAGATCCTAAACTAAAAGAAGAGATTCCAACCTTATTTGACAATAAAAGATTCGTTAAAACTTTTGAGGTAATCACAAAAAGTCAAGGAATTCCAAAGGCTGGAGAACCAGACCCAACCCCTATGATTGCCCTAATGTGGCCAATTTTCTACGGATTGATGTTTGCAGACATGGGTCACGGATTATTGCTCATGGCATTAGGTCTATTATTCAAGTTCAAAGGACAAGGTGAATTATCAAGATGGGGAATGCTCATTGCAATCTCCGGTGCATCAGCAGCTATAGCGGGTGTGGCAGCAGGTGAGGCGTTTGGTTTCCATCTTGATCATATGGGTCCATTTGAAGGATTATTAGAAGAAGGTGGAGCATTACATTCAGTTAGTTGGATTGTAGGAATCCTCAGCGTAGCTGAATTAACATTTGATCAAGTAATCAATATTCTCAAAGTGTCATTATTCATCGGAATTGTACACTTGGTTTGGGCAATGGCTTTGCGTGTAATTAGATTACTAAAAGAAGGACACAAGATGGTAGTCTTTACTGAAGCAATTCCAAACATTACACTCTATGGAGGAATTGTAGTTATCATGATGTGTGCAATTGGTTCACAATATGATGTGATGAATATGTATTCCAAAGTTCACACAGAGGCAGTTCCATGGGTAACAATGTTCCTTGGAGATTGGGCCCAAGTTTGGATTATTACAAGAATTTCAGTTATCATCGTAATTGCATCAATGGTCATCATGATGGTTGGTGGTGTAATGCATGCAAAGAAGCATCCTGAAGATGGGGCAGATCCTGCTAGTGTCATAATGGAAGTTCTGTTAGGTAAAACAGTAGAAAGTTTAGCTCATACAATCAGTTATGCCCGAATTGGAATCATGTTACTTGTACATGCGGCTTTGTTATTGACAGTAAACAATGCATTCACATCCTTAGGTGGTTCTGAATCAGGGGGTGCAATGGCAATGATCATTGGAGGCAACCTAGGAATTATGATGATTGAAGGATTAATTGTATACATCCAGTCTCTCAGATTGCATTTGTATGAATTCTTTACAAAATGGTATGTAGGTGGAGCACAACCATTTAGACAAATTAGACCTGAGTTGATATACAATCAATTCATTTGGAAGAAAAAATAAAATTTAGAGAAAATCTAATCGTTTTTGGCTTTATCGTGTCCTTTTTTGGCAGCATCCTTAGTACCTTCATAACCTTTGGTTCCTAGTTCAGCTCCTTTTTCAATACCTTGTTTTCCAAGTTCAGTTCCTTTCTCGACACCCTTTTCGGCAGTGTCTTTGATTTTCTTTAAAAATCCCATATTGATAGTTTTGAATTATTGTAAATAAAAGATTAGTTATTTTCATATAGATTTACTGTGACTTTTGTGGTCCATGGGTTTAGATTATCAGGAAATATTACAAGTAAACCACTATCTTTTTTGATATTATTACAAGTACCACTATAGCTTTGTTTGTTCTGACCATAACATCCAGATTCTACGTAATAATCAAAGTCCCCTCTTACAAAATTTTCACGTTGTATTTCTGAAGAAACAAAGTATACATCAAAACCCAAATCTTTGTTGTCAGTTTTTACACTGTAATCATATGAAGTAATATCTTTGGATGTACAAATCGGGAAAAACTGTATAAAACCGTTTTTGATTTGGGGTTGTTGTTCTGAATTATCATAATTTTTGTTTTCAATATCAGGATATACAGAAACACTTGGATCTGTACTTAGTTGTTGTCCTTGAACAAATTCTATTTCGTGTCTTACGGTATCTATTGCCTTTCTATACAACATTGGTTGCCATTCTTCTTGACAATCACTAAATTCATGTTTTAGCTCAATGTAGGATTTGCCATTTAATGTTTGAAGCTGATTAACATTATACTCTTTTGATTCAGCATCAAAAACAAGATTAACATTGTTAATTTTATCAGATTTGTGCCAAGTGTTTGTTACATCAAAAATAATATTTTTTGAATCACTATTCCATTCTGTAAGTAAGTGAACATACACAGAATATTTGTTGGTTACTTCCTGAGTGTCTGATGCAAAAATTAAATGACCATAAAATGCATTTACAAAGATTATAAAAAAAGCAATAATTGGAATTATTGCATAGAGAATTTTATTCATGTTGTTTCTCCAAAACAGCTAAAATGTAAACCACAGCATTTAGATGAAAATTTGTCATTTCCAATCTTAGGAAGTCTTAAATAAGTTCTAATAATTCATATCAATTCAGGTTCTTTTTCTTAAAACGAGTGAGTCATAAAGGATATTTTTCTGAGTTCAATAAGGTATGAATCTTGTAAAATTTATGATTTAATTTCTGGATTAGTAGATAACTGAATCTTTTTCGTTTAGAGGTAATAGTATTATTTCTCAACAGGCAAGTCTAATCTATTTCCCCATTCTCCCCATGATCCAAGATAAACTCGGACATTTTTGAATCCTAATTTTTTTAGAACCAAAAAAGTATTGGCAGCACGATATGCTCCTTGGCAATATGTGATAATTTCTGCATCTTTTGGGAAATTATACATTTGGGATAATTCGGAATCATTTTTGAAAGTACCATCTTCAGAGATGTTTTGGCTCCAATCTATATTGATAGAATTGGGAATATGTCCAGATTGTGCTGCTCTAATTATACTTCCATCATATTCTCTTGGAGAACGAGCATCAAGAATTTTTAGATTATTAAGATTATTTTCAACATGTTGAAACCCTGCAATAATTTCTGGATTAATTTTTCCTGAAAATTTTGAAGGTTTGAATCCGTTTGATTTTGTTTCTAGTGGATGATTTTCTTTTTTCCATTTTGTAATTCCTCCATCTAACATTGCAACATTATCATGTGAAAAATACATCAACATCCAAACTCCTCTAGCTGCTAGCATTCCAGAAACAGAATCATAAAAGATAACTTTTTTCTCAGGAGTCACACCAAGGAATGAAAGAAGATTTTGTGTTTGATGATTAAAATTACCTATTCCTTCTTTTGATGTGTCAATCCAATGAAATGCAAAGAGATCCAAATGAACTGCACCTGGAATGTGACCTTCTGAATATTCTTTGAAAGTGCGGGTATCAACTATTACAACATCAGGATCATTAAGAATGTAGTGGAAATCATTTGTAGAAATTAACATAATTCAGAATAACAGACCATCCAAATTAAGTTGTATTAAGTGACATAAAAAAAGTAATTTGTTCATAATATTGTGCAGTGCCTTGATAAATTATTTAGTTCTAAAAAAATGAATTTTATTTAAAAAAACTATCACAAAAAATATTTTGAAATAGAAAATTAAAAAAATATTGTCTGTCTAGGATTATAGTGCAGTTGAATCTGTTTTCTTACTTGCAATATTAACAACTTGAACAACATCAGAAACAAAAACAATTCCATCGCCATTATTTCCCGTGTAAGCAGCATCAGTTATGGCAGATACAACAGCTGATACTTCAGAATCGTCAACAACAGTCATGATATTATTCATGGTATTATATTCAGCCTGAAGTTGCGATGTTCCTCTGCCACTACGAATCATAGGTCTAGATGCAGAACCTTGACCTTTTGTACTTGTCACAGTAACCCCTTTTGCTCCTGCAGATCTAATTGCAGCTACTACTTGAGAGAGTTTATCATTTTTTACTATGGCTTCAAGTCTTTTCATGTTTATGTTAGAATTGGGTTGTTAAAAAAGTTATAGAGCACAATTAGAATTAAAAAATAACTTTTTTAATATTAAAATTAAGATAATAATGTAATCAACAAATATGACAATTAATTATTATTTTCTGCTTTTGAAAGATGAGATTAAAAAATTGTGAATAAGATAAAGATTGTACTCTTATTCATTCACGTAAGCACGTTCACCATGCTGTGCTAAGTCTAATCCTATCTCCTCTTCTCTAGGAGTTACTCGTATACCACCAGGCCATACAAGATCCATTACTTTCAAGATACCAATTGTGACTGCTAAGGTATAACCAACTGTTATAGCAGCACCAATTATTTGGATACTTTGTTGTTCCATACCTTCTGCTGTACCAGTCCAGGCACCAATACCATCACCAGTATCCCAGACTTGTGGACTTGCTAGTGTACCGGCTAGAATAGTTCCAGTCAGTCCACCCATTCCGTGAACCCCCCAAACATCTAAAGCATCATCCCACTTTCTGGCATTCTTGTAGGCTACTGCACCATAACAGACAGCTCCTGCAGCGATACCAATGATTAATGCACCCATTGGTCCTACCCAGCCAGATGCAGGGGTAATAGTTCCCAATCCCGCAATAGTTCCTGTAGCAGCACCAATAATACTTGGTTTTCCTGTATGGGCCCAACTAAGTAATACCCATGTGACAGTACCCATTCCGGCTGCAACATTAGTAGCCATCCAAGCACTGACAGTGATACCATCCACCATAACTTCACTTCCAGGATTGAATCCGAACCAACCGAACCAGAGAATACCAGCACCCAATACTACCATTGGGACATTGTGAGGTTCCATTGGAACTTTTCCAAGTCCCATTCTTCTTCCTAGTACAAGAGCACCTGCAAG
>JBOEHF010000004.1:0-7726 GCA_050633805.1 Candidatus Nitrosopumilus sp. | reverse complement strand
GCAACTGGGTAGTAGACAAATGTCGACCAGACAATGACAAATATCAAAACTGCGCTAAATTTCATTCTGTCAACAAGTGCACCTATGATGAGTATAGGTGTAATTATGGCAAAGGTACCCTGAAATGCTGCAAAGAGCATGTGAGGGATAGTACCAGGCCAATCCTGGCTACATTGATCTGCATCAACCATTGCATTCATTTGGTATGCAGCAGACCATGTATCGCCACATGGGCCAACAGCACCTAATGGAGCATAGTGTGATACTTGGTTAAATCCAACATAATCAAGTGAGCCTAGGAATGCGTTACCGGCCTCATAATTAGGGCCAAAAGCCAAAGAGTATCCGAATGTTAGCCATTGAACAGCAGCGATTCCCATAATAACTAAAGTCATACCAAAAACATTAACTGAGTTTTTACTTCTTGCAAGACCGCCATAGAAGACAGCAACACCAGGACTCATCAAAAGTACCAAAGAGGTGGCAGTTAACATCCAAGCAGTATCACCAGTATCAATTCTACATGGCATCATATTACCATCTTCATCAGCATACCAACATTCGTGAGGATTACCGGTGTAAATTCCAGAAGTTCCTTTCACATAGCCATCCATTCCATCGGTAATAGATTGGGCATACGCTTGACTCATTGCGGTAGCAGAAACAACAGTTACAATTGTAAACATAACGATTAGAGGAATTTTTTTACTTTTTACTTTTTCAGTTTGGAGCATATCTTTCACTTTTTTAGTTTGAAGTATTATTATTTAAAAACGTATTTTATTTTTATTAGAAAAATATGTTACTATTTCAAATCAAATTAATTATAAATTAATATGTTATAGCATTATGTACAATAGTAGACTTTTGTTGAAAGCGTCCTTTTTTGATACATTCAAGCAAACAAACCAATTGACAGGTAAAGCAAAAAGACAGAGAAAAATAATAAAGATTATCGGTTCCACAAATGCCCCAAACGAAAAAACAAAGGTTGAAATTTCAAGGAAGGTAAGCATAGAAAATAAACAATCTTGGAAGAATTCCTATTCGGGGGTCTATGAAGATGTTGAAAAAATACTATTACCCCAAAAAATAATTGAAGAGGAGGGGAGGATTCCACTCAAGCGAGGGCCTCGTTTACTACAAAATGAAGGTACAGGCTACTACAAATTAACAAAAACAGGGGCCTTTTTGTTATTTTGTACAGAAGAAAACGGATCACAAATCAACTTTACAGAGTTAACACATCAAAAAGAGCTTGGAGAGGAACTAAATTCGTTGTATAAGATTAGTCCAACTTTGTGTTTTTTATTACTAGAAAAATATGCCTCAATGCTATGTACAAGTGAAGAAGATGTGATACCAATCACCTTAGAAAAAATTGGAAGAGTTGCAGAAACTGAATTAAGTTGCAATTTAGAATTCATAAAATCAATGTTATTGTGCAGTAATGAAGATCAACGGAAAATAGTGAAAATTCTCTCACAAATAGATTCTAAACATTAAAATCTATTTGTATTGGGTTCCAGCATATGGGTGGGTCAAAGAATGTCTATGCCTCAGTAAAAGCATACAGTAAACGAGGTAAACTACTCGCAAGAGCAGATTTCCAAACACTGGCTGAATCCAGAGATTTAGAAGAATTGATGACCAGAATCAAAAATACAGTATATGGAGATGCTGTAGCTGATGTTCAAAAGCCATATACCTCACAAAATATTGAATCAGCCTTAAGAAGCAAATTAGCAGATATTCATTATTCCATAGCAAAAACATCTGGAAATTCTGGAGTCCTTGATGCTTACTATATGAAATTCATTGTTTCAAATCTAAAATTAATCTTAAAAGGAAAAATCCTAGGAAAATCCCAAGAAGAGATTGAATCTCATGTAAATCTACATGCAGAAGAATTGATCAAACAAAGAGATGTTATAGTTAAAGCACTAGTTGCAAGAGATTTTGAAGAAGCAGTTGCAAGTTTGAATTCAGTTGAATTTGCTGATGAGATTGCAAAGGCTGCAGCATTATACAATGAAAAGAAAAACCTCCAAATCTTTGATACATATTTTGATAAAATTTTATTCCAACATTTGGCAGGTGCAATGAAAAATTATGCGGATAAAGAAGCAACAAAAATAGTTTCAATGGACATTGACTTTTACAATATTCTGAGTGTAATTAGAGGAAAATTCTGGGGTTTGCAAGAAGAACAGATTCAAGATTTAATAATTAATACCAGTCCACCAGCTAAGGAATTACTTGGAAGAATGATGGCAGCAGGTACAGTCAGGGACGCATTCAATGAATTATCAAATACAAAATACAAAGATTTGATTCCACAAGTTGAAAACGAATTGGATGCTATTGCAGAATTCGAAAGAGCATTTGAAATATCAATTTACACTTCATCATTAAGATCATTCACAAAGATGTTTAGTTTTGCAACAATTGTTGGAATTACAAAATTAACCTCATTTGAAATCAGGAATTTAGCAGCTATCGCTTTTGCTGTTGAACAAAAAATTCCAACTGAGACTACAATGTCAAAATTAATCCTAGAAGAAGAATAGGATTTTTGAAATGTTTGGTTTTCCAAAGAAAAAGACAGAGATTTCTACAGAAGTATTAGTTAAGTTCATCTGGGTAAGCTCATTTTTAGCCATGATTTTTGCCCTTCCTCCATTGGCAGTATTCTTAGGAATCTATTATTTTACAGGAGAACTCATTGTAGGAGCAGTTATTGGCTTTGGACTTCATTTTGTGATTCTGGCCTTTTCAGGAAGAATTTCAAAGGTAATTACCAAACTTGTGAGCTAAGTATAAGAAGTCAAACTAGGAAATGATGTATCATGATGGGGGATAGAGACTTTCGAAGTATTGTTGAAAATGCATTAGACTCTATTGGAAAAGAACTTGAAATCAATGTAGATTCTGCAAACGTTCAGACCATTCATCTTCATGAGGTTGTTCAATGTATGAGACGATCTTTCTATGACAGAGTTGATCCTCAAGAAATTCAGAGAAATGGATTCAATGAGCTTCTTTCAGGATTGCTAAGAAAACTGCAGTATGGTAGTGAGCCAAAAGAATTTGAAATTGATGACATCAAACTGAGAGGTCAAGTGGATATGTTAGTAGATGATTCCATCATATTGCTTAGAGGGGCGGCATCTACTGAATTAGAAAGTCCTTATGCTAGTGATATCCTTTATCTGAATGCATGTATGTGGATTTATGACAAAGCAGACGGAATTATTGTCTATATTACCGGAGATAGAAAAGAGACAACATTTTCGGTATCTAGAAACAAGAAAATGTTTGAAGAGGTTATTAGAAGAGTTCGAGTATTAAATGATCTCCTAAAAGAGAAGAAAACACCAATTTTGGAGCCATCAACTGAATGTACAGATTGTCAATACTTTGAAAGATGTTTTTTGAAGAAGAAGAATACTAAACAAATAGCCCTAGCAGAGATGTTAGGATTTGGCAAGAAAGACTAGTGAAAATTTTAAAAATATTGTAAAGGAAAAATTCCTTTGATTAATCGATTGGTTCTGGATGTCCTTTACCACGAAGAGCGAAACACACTACTGCGAGTGCAATTGCGACTCCTGCCGCTGCGCCAAATGCTGCCATACTTGCTTCTGCCATTTGATAAAAAACAATGAAACGTACTTTTATAATTTTGCCAATATTTTTGCTCTAAAAACATATTATCATAATTTTAAGATATTATGATACTAAAAAGATTATTTTGTGAATTCAAAGTGAAGTTCGTTTTCTTGGCCACTAGTCATTGAGCTAAGATTGTAAAAGACATCACCAGATACTCTCCATGATGGAGTTCCATCTTCAAATGATTCCCACATATCTGCAGTGTCTCCAGTATTCTTTAGTGTTTGAGAATCTTTGAGAATAATTGAATTTTCTCCAAGTAATGTGTAATAGTTTGATCCAAATTCTACCATGCCTTCAGGTCTACTACCAATTGTTCCTCCTACAATTTGTTCAGTTTCAGAATAATTTGTTTCAAATAATTGATAATCCATAGTTTGGACGATCATTGCTCTTTCATTTGGATTTGATAGTTTGAATGCCAAGTCAATTGTAACTGAACGCTCAGATATCTTGGATATAGAAATATTCTCCAACTCAATTACAAGGGGTTTTGCTTGAGGATTTGTTTGAGCCCCTGTAGAATCACCTATTGTGGGAATAACAACTGTAGGGCCAGCTAAAAGAATTCCACCTAAGATTAAAGCTAATGCGGCAACTGCAATACCAACAAAAATTTTAGGATTCATAGTTTTTGCATTTCCTCGGGATATCTTAAATGTTGAGATAGTTATTATACCATTCCAGACAAAAAAAATTGTGCAATATTTTCAAGCAGTACAACAAGGAAAACAAAGAGCAAGTAAATCACAAATGAAGATGTTTGAAGTGGCAGGATTTGGCATGCTAACTTTAACTACTAAAAAAATCGATGGAAAATTCCATCCAGTTGGAGAAGAAGAATTTACTGCAGTCATCAATTCTCCAGATGGACATGTTGCAGTAATTGTTGATAAAGACGGTTTCACAAAGGCTCAATCCAAGGCTGTTCAGAAAGAAGAGGCCATATCAATATACAAAAAACTCAGAGAAGCAGGAATTTCAGAATATCCTGAAAAGGAGATTCAAATTTGGTCTGAAACAAGACCTACTATTCAAAATGATATAGAATAGTTATTTTGAAGGAAGGGTAATTTCAGTGCCCACATTTCCATCCTTTATTGCCTTTTCAATAGTTTTTGGAGTGGATTTTAGAATTCTTGTTTTAATTTTAGAGCGTTCAATAATTTTCAGGGCAACAATATCCATCAAGTCATAACCGCCAGCTACAGAATCTTCATGAATTAACATATTTTTCAAATCTTTCATTTCAATTTTTTTGAATTTTTTTGCTTTTTTGAATTTGTTTGGATCCATATCATAAACTCCATCAACATCAGTGGCATTAAGAAATTGTTCAGCTTTTACTTTTTCAGCAATTAATGCAGCAGTTCCATTTGTACTCTGTCCAGGATGAAGACCTCCAGCTACTACAATTAATCCATCATCTACTGCATGTTTTACTTCCTGTAAAGTAGTTGGGGGATGTGAATATGCTTTGTTCTTTAGAGCATAAATCAATAATTTTGCATTCAATCTTGAAATTTCAATTCCTAATTCATCAAGAGTTGATTCATCAGCTCCAGAAGATCTTGCATGAGAAATATAGTGTCGTGCAATAGTACCACCTCCAGCAATTACAATAGGCTGACAAATCTTGCTAATTTTTACTAGAAATACAGCATAATCTTTTAGAGTCTTGACATTATCCATGCCAAATACTCGTCCTGAAAGTTTGATTACAATTCGTTTTTTCATTTTAGATCACCAAGGATTGATTTTGCGGCAATTTCAACTTTTTTTCTGTTTTTTTGACGAGTGTATATTCTAAGTATATTCATAAAGCCAGATATGGCTGAAACCATGGGTATTTTAGAAATTGGCATCTCTTTTGCAGAGGATTTTCCACCCTCATTAGAAATCAAAACAATTGATTTTGACTCATTTTTTGATGGTGCTAGTGGAATAGAAGGAGTAACTGAACTATCTACAAAAATTTCATTTTCATCTATTTGAGATTTCTTGGAAATTTCAGTTCTTAGTTCATCCGTTCTAGTTTTTTTCAAATTTGTTTGACGGGTAAGGATTCTCTCAAATACGCATTTTAGCAATTTCCTATTTTGGTAATCTTCAGATAGTTGCCTTGCTTGTTTGAGTTTAGGGGATTTTGAAGAAATAAGAGATGATAGTACAAATTCATCAGTTAGTTTAACATATTCATCTAGGTTAAAAGATGTAAAACCAAATTCATCATCAGACAATCTTAATGCTTGAATAAGCATAACTTCTGCAGCACGTACAGTTTTATGAAAGTATACAGCTTTGAACATTTGATATCTTGAATGCATCATGGATTCAAATGAGTATAATGCAGAATGTTCCAATGCAAGTTTTTTCTTATGAATATCAAGTGATTGTGTAATTCTTTTATGATCCACCTTTGCATGTTCAGCTCCTGTGAAATAACCATCTCTAAGCAAATAGTCCATCATATCAGCGCTTAACGCACCTGAAACAATTTCATTTAGATATTGAAATTTTGATTCTCCAAATGCAATTTTTGATATTAATTTTTTATCAAATCCAGTTTTTGATAAAATGTCACCAATTTCAGAATTTAGAATTATTTTTTTACCATAATCTTCATGTGAAATTTTTTTTTCTTGAATTATTTCTTCAAACAAATGAGAAAAAGGTCCATGACCAATATCATGCAGTAAACCCGCAATACGTAAAATTTGAATGTCATCTGAATTCAAGAATCCCTTTTCATTTAATGCAAAACCTGCTTGACTAGCAATATGCATGACTCCTAGAGAATGCTCAAATCTACTATGTTGGGCCGCTGGGTAAGTTAGGTGTGCTCCAGAAAGTTGTTTGATGCGTCTTAATCTTTGAAAAAGTGGACTATCGATAATTGGAAGTTCGTAATCATATACACGAATAAAATCATGAATTGGATCTATTATGTCCAGATAGTTTTTTTTCATAGCCCAAGTTTCTTTGAAAATATTTTTAAAATTTCTTTATGGACTTCTTCTTTAGTTTTGGTAGCATCAATTATTTTCCAGCGTTTTTTCTTGGCAATTGTTTTGTAAATCTTTGAAATTTTTCTTGAAAATTCCTGATTCTTTTCAAACTTGTCCCTTTTCATTTTCTTGCCTCCAATTTTGCCTCTCGGAGTTCTTGAAAATGATTCTTTTTGTGTAATATCTAATAGAATTACTAAATCTGCTTTAGGAAGACCATCATCAAGAGTTTCTAACCATTTTGGTTTCAAACCATTTGCAATTCCATATACTAAGTTAGAATGATAATATCTGTTCATTATCAAAACCGAATTTTTTTCTTCAGCCAATATGATTTCATTTACTTTTTCCCATCTATTAGCAGCTAAAAGGCAATGAATTGCTTGAGGAGGAAATTTTCTTTTTCCATCCAAATATTTTCTGATTTCTTTACCAATTGGTGTATTATAGTCAGGGAAATGAAATAGTTTGGTTTTGATCTTTTGTTTTTTTAGGGCTTTTTCCAATAAGGTTGATTGAGTTAACTTGCCTGCTTGGTCTCCACCTTCAATTACAATAATCATGAGCTATCAAATCAGAGAAATTAATTGATTAAAAATCTATCAAGGTTTATAACTAAAAATTGAGCATATAACACAAAATGGGACTAGTAAAAGAAGTAATCAAAGAAATTGGAAACAAATCAAGAGAATTCTATGAATTTGTTTTACCGCCAATGGACATGTATCTCAATGATAGCAATTTAAAAATTATAATTGATATTCCTGGTTTTACAAAAAAAGAAATTGAATTATCTTTGTGCGGCGATATACTATCTATTAATGCCAAAAAAGCAATTGAGGAGAAAGAATCTGAAACACTAATTTCAAATCAAAGACCAAATGCAATTGATAAAAAAATTAGACTTCCAATTGATATCAAAGAAGGTGAAGAAAAAATTGAATCTGCGAAATATGAAAATGGAATTTTGACATTAGTCATACCAATTACTAAAAAGGGTAAAGATATCTCTATAGAATAGTCTAATATTTTCTAAAAAATCC
>JBOEHF010000003.1:0-11520 GCA_050633805.1 Candidatus Nitrosopumilus sp. | reverse complement strand
AATATGAAGGACCAAGAATTGCCCTTTACACAAATTCCCCTAGATACCTGATGGAAAATAATGAAACAATTTCTAATCTTGTAAACATAATCAAAAAAAGAATTGTTGTTAGAACTGATGAATCAATCAGAAAACCTGAAGATGAAGCTAGAAAGATCTTAGCAGACTGTGTTCCAAAAGAAGCAAATCTACAAGGAACAATTTTTGATACTACAACTGGAGAAGTATCAGTTGAAGTCAAAAGACCGTGGCTGTTACAAAGAAATGCTAAAGAATTCAACCATGCTGAAGTTACTGAGAAGGTTGGTTGGAGATTACGTGTTAGAAAAGCCACCACCATGCCTTCACGTACTATTCAAACAATTAATGCTACTCTAAAACAAGCATCTGCTGAGAAAAGTAAACAGCTTAAACAAGTAGGTGATGAAATTTTCAGACCTAGATTATCACAAAGGACCGAAGTATCTCTATACACACTAGGTGGATTTGGTCAAGTAGGAAGATCTTCATTATTACTGTCAACTCCTGAAAGTAAGATCTTAATTGATTGTGGAATTAACCCTGGAGCACGCTCTCCAATGGATGCATTTCCAAGATTAGATTCTCTAAACATTACACTAGATGAGCTTGATGCAATAGTTATTGGACATGCACACTTGGATCATACTGGATTTTTACCAACACTTTGTAAATATGGCTATAAAGGACCAATCTATTGTACTGAACCAACATTACCAATGATGAATTTGATTCAATTAGATGCAATCAAGGTAGCTGCAGCTCAAGGTAGAACTCCAATTTATGCAGAACGAGATGTAAAACAGCTTATGAGACAGACAATTACCTTGCCTTATGGAACTGTAACTGATATTTCTCCTGACATTAAACTTGTTCTTGCAAATGCAGGTCATATCTTAGGTTCAGCTTTATGTCACTTTCATATTGGAAACGGTGATCATAACTTTGTTTATTCGGGTGATATTAAATTTGGAAAAAGTATTTTGTTTGAAGCTGCTAGTTGGAATTTCCCGAGAGTAGAAACATTGTTAGTCGAAAGTACATATGGTCTTAAAACAGATGTTCAACCAAGTAGACAAGAAGTAGAGTCTGCTTTTATCAATGCAGTAAACAATACTTTGGCAGATGGTGGTAAAGTATTGATTCCAATTCCTGCTGTTGGACGTGCACAAGAAATTATGATGGTAATTGATCATTATATGAAATCGGGAGAAATGGTTGAGGCCCCAGTATTTACAGAAGGAATGATATCTGAAGCCTCAGCAATACATGAATCATATCCTGAATACCTTGCAAGAGAATTAAAACAAAAGATTCTAGAAACCGATGATAACCCATTTGATTCAGAATACTTTACTAATATTGAACATGCAGATGCTAGAGAAGAACCAATGAGAGATAATTCTCCATGTATTATCTTGGCAACATCTGGAATGCTAGAAGGTGGTCCTGTTTTAGAATATTTTAAAAATATTGCACCTGATAAAAAGAACAAAGTTTTGTTTGTTTCATATCAAGTGAATGGAACTTTGGGAAGAAGAGTTCTTGATGGCTCTAAACAAGCAACTATGTTGGGTAAAGAAGGTAAAGTTGAAGTTGTCTCAATTAATTGCGGTGTAGAAAAATTAGATGGTTTCAGTGGTCACAGTGATTATAACCAATTAATGTCATTTGTACAAAGACTCAGACCAAAACTTCGTCGTGTATTAGTTAATCACGGAGAACGTAGTAAATCCGAAAACCTTGCTATGAATATTAGACGAATGTATAAGCTACCCGCACATTATCCTCAAGTCCAAGAAGCAATAAAATTATTTTAAATCATATTCTGGTTTCCAGATCTTTATACTAGATGGTGCAACAATAATTCTCTCCTCACCTAGTCTTGCAATTTCAGCATCAGCACCTTTTGCAATAGAATACAGCTCTTCAACTACCTTGCGAAGTTGTTCCACATCTTTTTGAGCTAATGGAGTAACCCTTAGAATCAATATCATATCTTTTTTGATGTCTTCTTTGATAGAATGAACATCACTGATGTCTCTAATTGTTATAGCCTTTAGATATGTTGGATTTTCTTGTTTTTGCATCCTTGATGAAAATGAGATCTACTTCCTCAAAAACTCTTCCCTAGTCCCAACTAATTTTTAAAAAATTTCACGCCTACATTCTAAATTTGAGATATGATTGCTCTTCAGCACATTTTGTGCTAACTTCTTCATTTGTATCCCCACTTTTTACTGAAATAATATTGTTTCCTGTTTTTGGTGCATCAGAATATCTGAGTGTCACACCTGCTGCAAATTCTATATGCAATTTTGCATTCTTGCCACGTAAAATTGAAATTGGTCCTACGTAATCTTTAGCTTCAAGTAAAATATCATCTGCCAAAGCTAATGCTTTTATCATTTCATTTTCATCTTTGTTTCTACCAACAACAAATTTTGTTTTTTCATCTAATCTAAAATGCCTTCCAATTTTTAACAAATCAATTTCATTTATTGTTGGATTTTCAACATGATCAAACAAATCTTTAGCTTTAATTCCAAATTGTGGCTCTGTTAACAAACAACCGCCTCCAGCATTTGGTGGATTCTCAATCCCATACTCTTTAGCCATTTTCATCTGAATCTTTCTTTGTCTACCTCTAATCATTCCAAGATTTTCCCTTTTGATAAGACCATCTTTTTCTGCATCAGTTGCCGGTAGTAATCCTGCTGACAATGGTCTAACAATCTTTCCTTTCAAATTAGATTCTTTTTCAATAATATGTAATGATGGTGCATGTTGACTCATTGGGCGTTGACCTAATACTTCTCCAGAAATAATAAATTCTGCACCGATTTCATCCATGTGTTTTTTTGCTGCATCAAACATCATTGTTCTACAATCAACACACGGATTAAATCCGGCACCAATTCCATGTTTTGGATTCTTTAACATCTCAATATATTCATCACCGAGATAAACTGTTTTTAAATTCACATCAAGATCATCTGCTCTTTCTCTAATTTCAAATCCACATCCTCTTCCACAATCAAAATCACAAAAAGGAGTTTTAATTGCAACAGCTGAAACATCAAAACCTTGTTCCTGCATCATTCTAACTGCAAGTTGACTATCTAATCCTCCTGATAATAATGCAACAACTTTCTTTTTCTCTTCAGCCATTGTGATCTGACTCAATTTTCCATATACAAACTTTACATCATACATAAATTGAGAATTGGAGATGTTTCTGTATGAAACAACGCAGAAAAAATCTTCTAAAATACGCCAAAAAGATCGATTGTGATAATCTGGTCACATTTGAGCCTGAAAATCTGTTTTACATGACTGGATTTTGGGGTGAGGCAATAGGATTACTTGAAAAAAATGGTAAAACCACCATCATTGCTCCTGAACTTGAAGTTGGAAGAGCAAAAGAAGAATCTGAAGATTGTGATGTAGTTACAGCAGAAAGGGGTGAAGGATTAATTACTTCAGTAATTAACAAAGTTAAAAAAAATCAAGTATGTACTGATTGCCAAAATTATTCAGTCATGATGTCACTAAAAAAATCAATTCCAAAAATAAAATCATCATCTGAACCATTTTACAATGCTCGTATCATAAAAGATGAAAAAGAAATACAAATTCTCAAAAAAGGTTCAAAAATCATAGATGAAATGTTCGAAATTTGTTCAAAAAAGATGAAAGTGGGACAAAAAGAATCAGAATTACAAACAATTCTCATGACATATGCCATGGAACAAGAAATGTTTGATACAGGATACAAATCTACACTTAATCCATTAATTATTGCTGGAGGCCCAAACGGTGCTCTTCCACATGCTCAAGTCACTAATAGAAAATTCAAAAAGGGTGATCTTGTGGTAACTGATCTTACATTAAGATACAAGGGATATGTTTCTGATGCAACAAGAACATTTGCAATTGGCAAAATTTCATCACAAGCAAACGAAGCATATGAAATTGTAAAAGAATCCCAAAAGTTCGGATTAAAATCTGTTAAACCAAACATTGATTGTAAATATGTAGATTCTGCATGTAGGAAGTACATTGAAGAGAAAAATTATGGTGAATATTTTATACATTCAACAGGTCATGGAATTGGATTAGAAGTTCATGAACTACCAACAGTTTCTTACAGAAGCACTACAAAATTAAAAGAAAACATGGCAATTACTGTGGAACCTGGTGTCTATATTGAAAACAAATTCGGAATTAGAATAGAAGACTCACTTATTGTAAAAGAGAAACCAATTGTCATGCACAAATTTACTAAAGATTTAGTTACAATATGAGCCTAATCATAATAATTTACTAAATCAATAATGTATTTTGATTCTGAATTATTTGATATGATTTCTTCTGAACTTACATTAACATTCCAATCATAATTCATTTCTCCTTTATGTGATTTGAAGTTAAAAATAACTTGATATTCTTCAGGATTTACATTAGTAACAGTCAGATCTATTGTAGTTTTTTTATTATCATAAATTTTTTCGTCTGGATATTCTTCACTAATTTTATTTTCTAATGCTTCAAACACTGTTAATCCGTCATTATTTGGACCATCATAATTCATCAAAATATCCACTGCTTGTTGATTCTCAACTGAAAGTTCTGGTAAACTTTTCTCTAGAGTTCCTTTTGTCATCTCTGGAATTACAAAGATCACTAGCATTGCGATCAAAGCAAGATAAATTGGTGCTCTCTTTCTAAGAAATGACTTGAAATCATTCTTTTTTGGTTTGTCCTCTTTTTTCTTATCTTTGGCCATTTCTACTAATTTTTAGTATTTTGCAGTTAAAATTAAAACTTCCCAAGGAAACTTGATTATTCCATCTCTTTTTGTGTATGGTTTTGTATTCTGTCTTACCATATCTTTGAGTTCTTTTCTTTGAGACTTTTCTAATTTGTTTAGTTTTTCTTTTACTGGTTTTGCAATATATCTCAAATAATTTTTCCAATATTGTTCAAATGTCCCAGGACTGTATGGAAAATCATAATCATTTACTTTAATTTTTGAAAATCCTACTTTATCTATCTCATCTTTAAGTTGTTTTTTTGTTCCAAATCTATCAAAATCTGGAGTTCCTGGTGGAACATAATTTGGAATAAATTGAGTTACTGCCTCAAAAATGCAATCAAAATATGGTACTCTATCAGGATGTCCATGAACTGAAATGCCTAATTTTCCATCTTTTTTGAGGCTATTTTTCATGTTTTTTAGAGCCTTTTGAGAATTTGGGAAAAAAAACAATGCATACTGACATGTTATGACATCAAATTTGTCTTTGAATGAAAAATTTTCTGCATCAGCATTTACAAACAACAAATTTTGAGATTTTTCATTCCATTTTTTTGCAACCTTTATTGCACTAGTTGATGTATCTGCACCAATAACATAGCCTGTTTTTCCTACTTTTTGTTTTAAAATTTTAGTGACAACACCTGTTCCACTTGCAACATCCAAAACATGATCACCTTTTTTGATTTCAAGTGATGAAACTAATTTTTTTGTACTTTGAAATGGACCTTTGCTAGCAGTTGCCCATCTTTTATGATATCGTGGAGCAACTTCATTCCAAATTTTCATATTTCGTTTTTTGTATTCCGATGATTTTACTCTCAATTTTATTTAAATTCTTTTAAATCTGATTTTAATGTTCTTCCTGTCTCATGATAATACCTGTGCTCTATCTCTTTGAGTTTTTCAGACAAGCTACAACTATTTGCATTTTTCTTTTTTTGTTTTATGAGAGTTTCTTTATATTGTGCAACTAATTTTCCAATATCTGAATTCTTCATTGCAACTTCATTTCAATTTCATTTCTGATAAATTTAACAACTTTTTCTTTTTTCTTCCAACCTGATGTAGTTGTTTTTTTATCATCTACAAAAAATACTTGGTTGTAATCTGTATTTTTTTGATATTTTTTACCGATATCATTTGCAATAATAATATCTGCACCAGAATCTTTCATCTTTTTTTGTGCAGATTTGATTAATGCATTTTTTGTTAGATTTGTTTCTGCCTTGAATCCAATTAGAAGTGTATCTTTTTGTAATTTTTTTACCTGATCAATGATTTTTGGGGCCTTTTTGAGCCTAATTACAAGTGATTTTTTGTCACTTTTTATCTTAGTTTTTGATGTATTTTGAGGAGTATAATCTGAAGCTGCTGCTGCCATAATTACAACATCATATTTTTTCTTTAATTCTTTTTTTGTTTCATCAAACATCTCTTTGTTTGTTGTAACATTGATTACTTTGCAACCAACTGGTGGATTTTGGTTTGCAGGACCATAAACTAGAGTTACTTTAGCTCCTGCAGAAACTAATTCAGATGCTAAAAGGGATCCTGTTCTTCCAGAACTCAAATTTGTAATAATTCTAATAGGATCAATGTATTCTATTGTAGGTCCTGCAGTCATTAACACTTTTTTATTTTTTAATACAGATGAAAATCCAAATTTCTTTAATACAATATCTAAAACGTCTTCAGGTTCAGGAGATTTTGCTTTACCTTCAATCATTTTAGGAGAAATAAACTCAATCTTATTTTTTAAAAATTCTATGTTCTTTCTTACCGCTGAATTTTCATACATTGATGCATGCATAGCAAGGCACATCAAAATAGGAATTTTTGAACCAAATCCCACTGTAAGTACAGTTGAAATAGGTGTGTCATCAATACCATTAGCCAATTTTCCTAATGTGTTTGCAGTTGCTGGGTACACTATTACCAGATCAGATTGATTATAGTCTGCTAATCTAATATGTTCCAACTCTCCTGTAAGTTTTGTAATTACTTCATTACCAGTAGCCCACTTGAAATATTCAGGTTGGATTAATTTTGTAACTGCATTACTTGTAACACATTTGACATCTGCACCATGTCTCATTAGCAATCTTGCAAGTTCAATTGCCTTGTATGCTGCGACGCTTCCTGCTACACAAAGTACAATCTTTTTTCCAGTTAATTCAATACCATGAGAACTAACAATATCCAAGGATGGATGATCTTTTTTCTTGATTTTCTTTTTAGCTACCAATTTGTTCACGTAATTTTTTTAATTCTTCTTCATTCATAGAAAATGAATTTTCTTTAGTTGGAAATTCGCCAGATTTTACATCTTTTCTATAGTCTTCTAGAGCTTTTACAATATCCTCAGATAAATTCATGTATCTTTTAGCAAATTTTGGTTTGATTTTCTCATACATGCCCAACAAATCTTGGACAACCAATACTTGACCATCACAATTTACTCCTGAACCAATACCAATTACAGGAACACTGACTGTCTCAGAAATAATTTGAGCAACTTCATGACTTACCATCTCCAAAGCTATGCTGAATACTCCTGCATCTTCAAGTTCTTTTGCATCTTCGATCAACTTCATTGCAGAATCTTTTGTTTTACCTTGAACTTTGTAGCCTTCTGAAAGCATTGTTGTTTGAGGTTGTAATCCAATATGGCCCATAACAGGAATTCCAACATCAACTATTGCATTGATTGTTTCGGCCATAATTGAACCCCCCTCAAGTTTTATTGCATCTGCCCCTGCTTTGATTAGTTTACCTGAATTGTTAATTGCATCTTCAATACTTGCTTGATATGACATGAAAGGTAAATCTGATACTAACAGCGAATCTTTTCTTGCCTTACTGACTGCTTCAGTGAACATACACATTTGATCCATAGTTACAGGGATGGTATTTTCATATCCGAGCATTACCATTCCTGCACTGTCTCCAATTAGTAACACATCAATTCCTGCTTTATCACACAATGATGCTAAAGTATAGTCGTAACTTGTAATTACAGAAATTTTCTTTTTCTCTTTTTTCATTTTTAGAATATCTTGAACAGTTTTATGCAATTTTTGCCCTCCTTGTTAAATTATTTTTTATTTGAATAATATTGATCTTTAGATTTTTCTTGTTATCAAAATCATTAATGATTTTTTGAAGATTTTTTTGATTCTTTTTTGATAATTTTTTTGATTCCGTAATCAACAAATCAATTGCTCGTGTCACGTTATCTACAATTGTAATGTTTGCAGTCTCAGAGGTTCTTGAAAGAGGATTTAGATCAAAAGTGATGACTGTTTTTCCTGCTTCTCTAAGTGCCATAGTTCTATCACCATCTTCTAATGGCACTACTACAACATCTGCCACAAAAATCCCATCTTTATCTACAATTCTTCTTGCTGAATCAATCCCTGCAAGTTTCCTAGATGATGATATTTTAGAACCTAAAATTTCATTTGCACCATTTTTTTTCAGAGTTTGAATTATTGCCTTTTTTCTTTTTTCATTTGTATAAAATAGGTTTACTTCTAATTTTGCCTTGATCTCTTTAGATAATCTTACAATCTGTTTTGGACATAATGCTGCGATATTTCCATTAACCGAGATTACAGGCCTATCTGCCATGAGTAATTGTGCTGCAGCAGCTCTTATTGCCTGTGTGGCAGCCTTACTTGTTTTTTCACCTAGAAGATAATCAAAAGCCTCTCCTCTACCTTGAGCCAAAAGACCTTCTTTTGCAACCAAACCATTATCAAATCCATCTACAAGTTTTTCACGAATTAATAATGATTTTGCTCTTGGATGAGATTTTGGAATCGTAGGCATGATTTTTAATTAATTATTTAGAACTCTTGCCCCATTATCATCTAATTCTGATTTGATAATTACTCCATCAGAATATTTTTGTAAAATTTCTAAAACCTTACTTTCATCATTTTGTGGAATCATTGAAAAAATCGTTTCTCCAAAAAGTGCAATTCCGCATTTAATATCATTTTCAGATAATTCTCTTACTATATTTTGCATTCTTGGTGTCATAACATCTACATATTTTGCAAACTCTAATGACATGTCTTGAAAGTGTTTGTAATCTCTTGATTCTAACAGTCTGTTTACCATCTTTCCACCAAGTCCATTAATTTGAGACAAACGCTCTTTGATGAATTTATTTGTGGATATTGGAGTGAAACAAATCATGATAACCGAAATTTTCCCTGCATTGATCTTTTCAACTTTGCCTATTCCTGGTGCACCTGGTTTAACACGAATTTCAAATCCGCCATGATATGATGCTAAAACATCCCCCAAACCAGTTTTACAATTCACTTCTGCATTATGTGCAATTTGTCCAATCATAGTTTTTTCTAGTTTGGTATTAAGAGCTTGATCTAATGCAAATGATAACGATAATGCAACTGCACTACTGGAACCTAAACCATATCCGACTGGAATTGAGATGTTGTGTTTAATATCAAAAAACTTTTTAGAAAACTCCCCGATTTTTAAAAATTCATTTAATACATATTCTGAGACATCCATTTTATCTGATTGATACCCTTTTGTTGTAATTTTAAAATGGGATTCTTGATTTTCTCTTGTCTGAACTTTGACTGTCGTTGTAACTCCGTCTTTTATTGAAAAACCAGCTCCCATTGATCCTAAATTTTCTAAATTATTTTGATTATCTTCTAAATGTGCTTTGAAAAAACCTGTGATGTGTGCAGGACAAAATGCTGTTGCCTCCATTAATCTGAGTTTAAATTTCACACAAAATATAAGAATATGGATTAAATTAATTAAATTAGTATAAATTGACTAAATTTGTTCGACGCCTACAAAGAATTGGAAGTAGCATACTAGTATCATTACCTAAAGAATGGGTTGATGCAAATAATCTGGATAAAAGTAGCCAAGTAGAACTTGAAACAGGACAAGACAACATTTCAATTTCTGCAAACAAGGAAACGCGACCAACAAAGGAACTAGTAATTTCTTACCCATTACCTAAAGAAGAAAATATTGTAGCTAACATTACAGGAGCTTATCTTTTAGGATATGATGTAATAGAAATTAATTCAAAATCAATCATACCTGGTAAAGATAGAGAAGAAATTAGAAATTCTATGAGAAGATTAGTTGGTATGGAAATAATTGAAGAAGATGCATCACATATTAACATGCAATTTCTTTTGGATGCAACAACACTTAATCCTGCAAAAATTCTCAAAAGAATGAGTTCTATTGCACTAGGAATGTATGATGATGTCTTAAATGGATTAATTTCTGATGATAAATCAAATTTACAAACATTATCAAAACGAGACGTTGAAGTAAATAGACAATATTTTTTACTTGTCCGTTTAATTCGAAGCACATTAGTTGATAAGAGATTAGCTAATGTATTTAATTTAGAAAATATTGATGTACTTGATTATAGAGTTGCAGCAAATGTTCTTGAAAATGCAGGTGACTCAATTGTTGAATTATCAAATTTTATTTTTAATTTTTCTTTGTCAAAAGAATATTCAAAGAAAATCTATGATGTAGTTAAAAATTTCAATGATGTTGCTGAGAAATCTATTGATGCATTTACAAAACCTGATCGTCTTTTAGCAATAGAATCTATATCTATGCATAAAGAATATGAACAAAAACTTAGTTTGCTGAGAACTTCATTAGGAAATAAAAAACAAATTCCTTTAGATTTTCTAGATTTAATTTACATGTTCGAAAGAATTGCACAATCCTGGGCTGATGTTGCAGATCTTGTTCAACCAATTTATAATGAATAATTAACACATTTTTTTCTTTGTAGCATATGCTAAAATTGCACATATTGTTTTTGAATCTTGGATTTTTCCAGTTTTAATCATTGATAGAACCTTTTTGAAATCAATTTTTACTACTGACAATATTTCATCATCATCTAGTTGTAAATCTGAAATTTTCTTTGAACCTGAGGCTACAAAGCAATGAATTATTTCTGCATTATACCCAATTGATGGATAATATGTAATGAGAGGAGTCATTTTCTTTGCCCTATACCCTGTTTCTTCTTCTAATTCCCTGAATGCACATTTTTCTGGATTTTCTTTTTTTTCCAATGTTCCTGCAGGAATTTCTAAAACATAGCCATGTGGGAATCTATGTTGTTTTACAAGAATTACTTTTTTTTCTTCATCAAAAGCAAGCATTGCTGCAGCACCTCTATGTTTGATATATTCTCGTTTAACTTTACGACCTTCTATTTTTCCATCATAAACACTTAGACCTAAAATTTTTCCTTCATAGATCTTTGTTTCTTTCATATAATATGCTAAAAACTATTATTATTTAATTCGTTTGATAAGTTAAATGTAATTTTGGTGATTTTTTGAAATCATTAATAGCTTTTTCTATCCATTCAACATAAAACAAAATCTTTTTTGGGATGAATAAATCAGCTGATTTTACATTTTGAATATTTCTAACTTTTTGTGTTAGTTCATCCATTTTGTAAATATTATCACTATACATAAATAAAACAATTTGATTTTTTGCCAAAAATGGATTTTGTAAATATGATTCAGAAAATGAATCATTTAGATTTTGTAAAGTTTTCTTAAGATCACCTTCTATCCAAGTTAATATGGCATGAGGAATGAAACTCTCAATTTTTCTAGGATCATAAACTA
>JBOEHF010000002.1:7312-25281 GCA_050633805.1 Candidatus Nitrosopumilus sp. | reverse complement strand
CCTAAAACAGAAGCTGCAACATTATCATAATGAACTGTTCCAGCACTTGCTTTTTCTCCAGATCCTGCAAATTCTACTAAAGCACTTCCATCTAGTTTTAATCCAAATAATTTATCAAATGCAACTGCAGTTGCAGCTGCTGATGCTGCACTACTTCCCATTCCAAACCCTGCAGGAATTCCTTTTTTGATTTTGATTTCAATACCCTGTTTTATTTTGAATTTCTTTTTCATATTTTTTACAACTAATCCTGCGGTATTTTTTTCAGGATCTGTGGGGATATTGCCATCTGTAATTATTTTGATTCCGTTTTTTATCTTGGTTAATGTTACTGTATCATAGAATGCATCCACTGCTAATCCGAACACATCAAATCCTGGACCTAGATTTGCAGTAGAAGAAGGTGCCTTTATTGTGACTTCAGATATCATTTAATCTTCTACCTCCTCGCCCAAATTAAGAATTCTGCTTAGAGCACCTTCAAGATTCACAAAACCATCTCCAGTAACATTTGACACTGGTATCAATCCTTGTGCAAATCCACCCAAATTCAATCCTCGTAAGATATTTGTAGTTAATGTGTATGTATCCCCATCTGTATCTTTTGCAATAGCATTCTCCAAAGTCTTCAAACTAGTAGACCATTGCAAAATCTCTTTTAATTTATCTCCTATAAGATCTGATTTTGTAAGAACATTGATTGTTGGTAAATTCAAACGTAATCTTATTGATGTAGCAAGTAATGCAATTGAAACAAAATTTACTGGGGTGTTAATTAGTACACCATCAAAAAGAAATACGCTAGTTTTTTCCTCTGATGTGAGATTTTCTATAATGAAACGCCCACTAGAACGATATGCAAATAATTCAATTTGGCCTGGTGTATCCACAATTAAATAATCTGGATTAACTTTGTTCACATCATTTTGAATATCATNNGCAATCAAATCATTTGCCATTACCATGGCGCCATTTGGACCAAGATCATACTGTTGCATTATTGATACATAATCTACGTAATCTCTAACATCCACATCACAAGTATATGCTAAATTTTCTACACCAGGATCCAAATTTACCACAGCGGCAAATGCTCCATTTTTTGTATAATATTCATGAAGCTTTGATGAAAGCAATGATTTTCCCGAACCAGCAGTTCCTGAAACAAAAATTGTTTTCAATCCGTCTAATTTTGAATATTTGCTTATATTTCAAACTAGCTTGTTTTTGATCTTATTTTCTTTGAAAATACCAAATTGGTATTCAAAAATATCAATAATTTCCATTTCCCCTTTAACTATCTAAATTGTATCTCATTTATGATCTAAAATCCATTAGATAAGGAATCTTATCTCGAAGATTTAGTAATCAAATTACTAAGAGAAAAAATATCTCAAACTTTAAAATGCTTGATTCTCTTTTTGAAGAAATTAAACAAGACCTTCAAAATCAACCTAAAACTTCAGATAATCTCTAGCTTTCATGTCGAACTCTAGGCACGAATTTTTCCTGACTGGAAATGTACTCAACTTTCATATTTGATTCTCTAAAAAAATTATCAAATGAACTGGAGAATTGTGGCTATTCCTATCACATTAATTCCAATTTTCCTAATTGCTATCCAATTTGATATTCAATTAGATGATATCTTAGCTATCGGACTACTTCCATTTATTGGAGCAATTGTTGCTATGATGATAAAATTAGCTCTTCAGGGAATCAAATTTGCGTATATTGCACGAAAATATCTTGGAAACTTTGATTCATTTTTTAAATTAGTAGGAGTCAGAGTTGGAAGTGAGTTTATCAAATTTACAACTCCAATGTTTGTTGGTGCGGAATTTGTTGTGATATATTATTTGCATAAAAAAGGCACGAAACCTGCAAAGTCTGCATGGATTGCAATAATGGATATAGTTACTGAAGTATTAGCAGCAGGTTTGTTATCGATAATGGCAGGAATCATTGCATTACTAAATGGTGCATATGTTGTAGCAACAGTAATTTTAGCTACAAGTATTGTAATTACGTCATTATGGATGGTAATGTTCTTCCTTTCTTCAAAACACACATTCCAAGTTCCTAAAGTTTTAGAAAATCTTGCTACACGATTTGGAAAAGAAAAAGGAACCAAAGCTATTGAGAAAACAAACACATGGATGGAAGAAGTATGTACAATGAGTAGAGAAAACCTCAAAACTTCTGAATCTAAAAAAATCTTCACTGTTTCATTCTTGTTTTCAATAGTATCGTGGTGTTTCTATGGAATTTCATTTATGGTTATAGCAATGGGAACTGACTTTGTTATCAACGCATTTGATTCAATCATGGCAGTAATGGGCGCAAATGCAATTGGAAATCTACCAATCACAATTGGTGGTTCAGGTCTTGCAGAATTTGGAATTGTGGCTTATATCAATAATTTAGATCCATTTGCATTTGAAATTTCTGAAGGAATTTTGGCTTGGGATGCAGTTATTGGTTGGAGAATAGCAACATACTATGTTCCAATAGCAGTTACATGGCTACTTTTGGTAAAATTAGCCTTGAGTAAAATACCCAAATCTTCATAGAAACCACTTTATCTTAAAACAATTTTTTCTCATTTGTGAATTTCAAGGATAAGGTTGTTTTAATCACTGGAGCATCATCAGGAATTGGTAGAGAATCTGCAAAAGAATTTGCAAAACTTGGAGCTAACATTGTCTTAGTTTCCAGAACAAAAGAAAAACTTGATCAAGTTGCTAATGAATTAAGAAAATTCAATGTTATTACACTAACTTGTCAATGCGATGTGTCTAACAAAGCTCAAGTTAAAGAAATGTCAAAAATGGTTTTAGATAAATTTGATTCAGTTGATATTCTAGTAAACAATGCAGGTTTTGCAATATATGGTTCTGTATCTGATCTTAGTATAGATGAAATAGAATCCCAAATGGAAACCAATTATTTTGGAATGGTCTATTGTATCAAAAACTTTCTTCCAACAATGATTGAGAAAAAAACTGGTCATATTGTAAATGTGGCATCAGTAGCTGCAAGCTTTGGGTTGCCTGGAATTGCTTCATATTGTGCATCAA
This sequence comes from Candidatus Nitrosopumilus sp., assembly GCA_050633805.1. Classification (GTDB taxonomy): domain Archaea; phylum Thermoproteota; class Nitrososphaeria; order Nitrososphaerales; family Nitrosopumilaceae; genus Nitrosopumilus. The sequence goes on along the minus strand of JBOEHF010000002.1, from coordinate 22,201 downwards.
AGTTTGCAATGCTGGGATTTTCAGAAGGACTAAAACATGAATTGAAAAATTCTGGCGTAGGAATTACTGTAGTTAGTCCAATTATGGTTAGAACTAATTTCTTTGAACATCCATCATTTGAAAATGTGTCAAAATTTTCTTCAACATCACTTAGCTCTAAAACTGTTGCAAAAGCAATTCTAAAGGCAACAAATTCCCCAAGATTAGAAATTATCGTACCATCTGTTATACGAGGTGTAGTGTGGATGAAAAATACATTTCCTTATTTTATCAATCCAATCTTAGGAAAATCCTTCAAAAAACAACTAGATTCTATTAAAAAATATTAATTATTCATCATCATTACTATCTGCAGATTCATTAGATCCTACATCTAATAATTCTAAAGATTTTAAATCAAACTGATAAATTGCTTTCATATCGATCTCTTTTTCTTTTTCAAGAAATTCTGATACTTTTTTGCTTAATGGAGCTTTATGTTGATTAAAAACAAACTCATAGACTTCACCTTTTAACAAATCATCAATTTTGATTGATTTTGGAACATCCATAGTTACTATATGTCGTCCATCTTCTACAGGATCATACAATTGAACATCGATTTTGTTATCTTCATAATAGAATTCTAAAATGTATCCTTGTTTCTTTAGTTCTTCAGGTTTCTTAAATTTTGCATTCTGAATTTCATCAGTAACCCATTCTGGAATTTCATCTTCTTTCTTTTTTACCATGGTAAATCCACTCTAGTTTTCTGCTTTTTCTTTTTTACTTTTTGACCACCATTCAAGATAGTCATCATGTTTGTCATCACGTGTCCTTTCTTTCTGATTTAACTTGAATCTAATATCTGAAATCTCTTCTCTTGTTGCATATAATCCACATCTCTTACAAATGAAATGCCTTCTATTCTTTTCATCCATTTTCATTGGAATATCAATTTCATCAAATAATTTGAATAAAGCATCTCTACTTCTATCCTCTTCTTCTGGAAAATCTTCCATGTATTTTGCTTCTATTTTCTTTTTCTCTCGTGATGTACATTCTGGACAGTTAGGCACTGATGATTTGGCTTAATTTTTTCCATAAAAGCGTTCCCACAATCTAGAATGATCGATATTGTCTGACACACGGATTTTTTCATCATCCCTTTCGGTCCGTTCGCCCATCGAAATCCCGCGTGCCAGACGAACAAAATCATCAAAATAATCTATTATCTCTTTTCTTCTAATATTTGGGCAGCAGTTTTTGCTGAATTTTCTGCCCCATCAGGAAGAAAGTTCTTTGAAAACTCTTTTAGATTATCCTGAAATTCTTCATAATTTTCTTTAATTTTTGAAATACCTTGAGTCACTTGATTTGTTTTTACTGCTAATACGCCAAGATTCTTCTCTTCTGCCCATTTGATGTTGTTAGTATGTTCGTCATAAATTGGAATTCCAATTATTGGCTTTGATTTTCCACCCATTATTTCACCCATTACTGTATGAGATCCATTCACAACTGCATATTTACATAAATCCAAAATTGTATCTTTTTCCTGTTCTGAAAGAAAACCAACATCAATCTGAATCCAATCAATTTTTCTCTCTAGTACTTCTGATATTGGATATCTTTTTCCATCTTTTCCAATTACTGAATTTATAGTGGGATCATTTCTTGCATGAGAAATAATTCTTTTTTCGTTTTTCATTTCGTCTTGATGAAACACTTCTTCATATCTTTGACCAGTACCATCATTAGTTGATTTATTTCCTGTTCTCATCCAATATCCAAACTCATTATTTTTAACTAATTTTTCTAGATCTGATTCATCCTCTTTTTGAATTTCTTTTCTATTAGTAAAATGTCCAACATAGATAATTTTTTCTTGTACTTCTTTAATGAAATTTAGATTATATTCGCACATTGTATATGGTGGAGGTGAATCTGCAACAAGAATTTTTGATGCTTTGGCAATTTGCTTTGCAACAAATATCAATGATGGATAAAGATATGATCTTGAATTATACAATTTTGGTCTAAATTGATTTGTAACAAACAAACTGGGAATGTTTCTATTTTTAGCTAGAATATTTGAACCCATATCTCCATCGTTAATCACAAGATCAAATTTTTCTTTATTGTAGAGTTTCCTCTCTTCTCTCAAATAATTTGTAATCTGTCTAACTAGTGATGGATTTCTTGAAATTGGCAATAGCAAATTCATTAATGACTTTGAAACACTTGGACCAAACTTGCCATCAATGGGAGTTGGCATCAAAATTTCATGAATTTTTTCTTTTTGGTCAGGGAATTTTTTTAGTAATTTTTCATAAACATGATCTTTGCTAGAAAAATGAACCTCAAATTCTTCTTTGATGTGATCCCCTAAAACCTCATTTAGCCTCATCATTCGTGAATAATGGCCACTGCCCCATGGGTAGATGAATTCTCCTATTTTGAGCACAATATAAAATCAAATATGCCGTTTAAATTCTCAATGATTCTCTAGAGAGTCCAAAATATCATGAACATTATTAGGTCCTATCTCAACTGTGATCTTTTTCTTTGTTTTAAGAGCAAAATCGACATCTTTTTTTGAAAAAGTAGGGATTTCATTTGATGCCATTGTAACTGTTTTTTCTAATTTTTTCATACTCCTATCCAATCCTATTTCTTTTGCTTCATCAAATAATAGAGTATCAATTCCTGTTAGTGGAATAATAGGAATTTTCTTTTTTGCAAACACTAGTTTTAATGAATTATCAAGAAAATATGAAGAAAAAACTAGTGGAGACAATGCAAGTGATATACGATCATTTGGATAATGTAACAAAATTTCTAAAATTGAATTTACATAGATCAAATAATTTTTAATTCCATTTGGACTAATTTTCAATTGTAAGAATTCCAGTTCAACTTTATCCTGAACTAATCTTGGAATGATTTGATTGATCATTTTTACTAGATTCATCAATTCTGATTTTTGTCTATAACAAACTACTATCTTTGTATCATATCCTTGTTTGATTGTTTCATAACAAGAAACTGCTGATATTTCATCATATATTGCACAAATTGTTTTTTTACTTTGTGATTGATATGGCATTCCACCATTACCCTTATCTGAAAAAATACAGATGTATGCATTACTTTTTGTCAGATATGTGTATAGTAATTTATCAAAATTCTCATCTGTTCCAGGATGAGCACCCAAATTTGCTTTCTTTTCTATAATATTTGATGTTGCAGCAATTTCTACATCTTTAGTTACAAATCCTTTTGATGATCCTTCTACTTTGACTAGAAATTTCTCTCCTTTTAAGAGCAAATTGCCACTAATGGATGTAATTTCAGAGACAATATTTTGAAAATCATTTTTAATTTGTCTTGCAATTGCTATCTTTTCAATCCCAAAAAGTAAATTGATAGTAGATGATGCAAATACAGGATCATTTGCATCAACTAGAATAACATCACCATCACGTTTAACAGATTTAAATTGTTGATTTTTTATTTTTAGAATTTTTTTTATGTTTGAAATTAATTCAGGAATTTTATTTTTTGAAAATATGGTGGGGAAAACTATAACATATGATATTTCATCCATATTTTCTATTTTGAATTCCACTTGTTTATAATTTAGGATAAAACTTCGGGTAATCAATATAAAACAAATAATCTTAATTATACTGTGACAAAATTCACGCAAGAACAAGTAGACGATTTAAACTCTAAAATTCAAACTACTGAAGAAGCTTTACAATGGGTTTCAGATAATCTTCACCCAAAAGTTGCAAAAGCATCAAGTTTTGGTGCTGAAGATGCCGTTGTTATGGATATTATGTTAAAAATTAATCCTAAATTCCGATTCTTTACACTTGATACAGGACGATTACCTCAAGAAACCTATGATATCATTGATATTGTTAGTAACAAATACAATATTTCAATAGAAATTCTATTTCCTGATACCAAAGAAGTCGAAGATATGGTTCGTGATAAAGGAATGAATCTTTTCTATGGTAGTATAGAAAACAGGGAACTTTGTTGTGAAATTAGAAAAGTCCACCCAATGAATAAAATGCTTAGTACTTTGGATGGCTGGATTACTGGATTGAGGCGTGATCAGACCAAGAATCGAGAAAATGTAAAAATTTTCCAAATAGATCATGGACATGGAGACATTCTCAAAATTAATCCAATTGTTGATTGGACATGGGAACAAATTCAGGAATATATTAAAAAAAATAATCTACCTTACAACAGTCTTCTTGACAAAGGTTATCCTAGTATTGGATGTGAGCCATGTACAAGACCGATCAAACCTGGAGAGGATCTAAGATCAGGAAGATGGTGGTGGGAACAAGGAGGTAACAAAGAGTGTGGCCTTCATATAGAGCGTAAAAAGATGGATTAGTATGTCAGAAAACGTCTCAATCAAACCACACGGTGGAACTTTAGTCAATAGAATTACCAATGCTGATCCTACAGGATTATTCTCAATTACAATTAGTGAAGATTTGGCAAATGATGTTGAAAATATTGCAGATGGAATTTTTAGTCCTTTGGAAGGATTTCTAGGACAGCAAGATTTTGAAAGTGTTATTTCTCGTGGAAGACTATCCAATGATTTAGCATGGACCATTCCAATCGTACTTGATGTAGATTCAGAAATTGCTTCTAAAATGAAAGAAGAAGGAGATGTCTTATTAAAAGATCCAGATGGTGTTGGTGTTGCAGTATTACACGTTGATGAAACTTTTACTTTTGACAAAGAAAAAACAGCCCAAGGAGTCTATGGAACCAATGATTCAGCACATCCAGGTGTTGCATACACAATGGCTATGAAAGATTATTTGGTTGGTGGAAAAATTGATTTTATTCAAAGACCAAATGATACTGAAATTAGAAAAAACAGATTAACTCCTCTTCAGACACGTGAAGCATTTACAAAAGCAGGATGGAAGACCATTTGTGCTTTTCAAACTAGAAATCCCCCACATGTAGCACATGAAATGCTACAAAAAACATCAATTACAACACGTGATGGCGTGTTTGTAAATCCAGTAATTGGTAAGAAAAAGTCTGGTGACTTTGTAGATGAAGTGATTGTAAAATCCTATGAAACTATGATAAAATTATACTATCCAGAAAACAGATGTCAACTTGGAACATTGCATACCCAAATGAAATATGCTGGTCCAAAAGAAGCAATTCATCATGCAATTATGAGACAAAACTATGGTTGTACACATATTATTATTGGTAGGGATCATGCAGGTGTTGGAAAGTTCTATGATCCAATGGCAGCACAAAAAATCTTTGATGACTATCCAGAATTGGATATTTCTCCAGTATTCTTTCCACCATTCTTCTATTGTAGAAAATGTCTTACATACACTACTCCAAAAGCATGTCCACATGACAATGATGTCAAAGAGCAAATCAGTGGAACTGCACTAAGAGAAATGATTCAAAATGGTCAAGCACCATCTGAATTCATTCTAAGACCAGAAGTAGCTCAAGTAATTTTGGATCATCCAAAACCATTTGTTGATTAGATTTTTATTCAATCAAAATTGCTCTAGCTTGTGAAGTATCTCTTTGCAATAATTTTACTTGCAGGAATTTTTGTATATCCTGCATTTGCTCAGGAAGATAAGAATCCATCACTAATCATTGATACTTTAGAAATTCCTTCAGATGAATTTAACACTGTACTACGTGAGGCACCAATTAGAGTTTTAGATGATGTTCATGCTGTAAGTTGGCAAGTAACTATCGATAACAATTTGTTATATGCAAATCCTCTCGGAAATGCAGTATTACGACTCTATGATCAAGAAAATCGTGATGAATTTATCGAAGTGGGTATGGGACCACAACCTAACAACAAGTTTTGGGTAGCAGTTCAAACTCCTAAAGAAGGCTACGTTGTAGTTCATAGAGATTTAGATAGAGGTTGGTATCCTGAAGCAAAATCCATTATATCATTTACTGACAGAGCAGGGCTAACTGTAAACAATGGAGCAAGAATTGTTGTAACTAATTTGGATATTGGAGAGTTTGCAGTCCATTCATACTCTGTTCATGGAATGGAAGGCTCTACTGATCCCCCTGCAGTGAGTTCTGGAAGTATGATTATAGAATTTTTATCTGGTGATCCTGCAAAGAATGTATTTGCCTTATTTCCATTTTATGTAGCAGCTGGTATGGGAGTTATAGTTGGAATATTATTCCTAACTAAGAAGCGTTCTTAGATTTGTAAAATTTACAACTTTTTCTAATTTTGCATACATCACACATCGGTGAAATCGGTTTGCAAATATTTTGACCATACATTACAAATGTATCATTAATATCAATCCAGAATTTTTTTGGTATTTTTTTAATTAGTTCTTGTTCTGTTTCTTCAGGATTTTTTGTTTCAACTAATCCTAATCTGTTTGATATTCTATGTACATGTATGTCTACTGGTATTGCTGGTTTCTCAAAAGCATAAACTAGAACACAGTTGGCAGTTTTTCTTCCAACACCTGGTAATTGCACTAAAGCATCTAGTTCTTCTGGAACTTTGCCTTTGTATTTATTATGAATAATTTTTGCAACTTCGATAATTCTTTTTGATTTTACATGATAGAATCCAATTGACTTGATTATTTTCTCTACATCTTTGATTTTTGCATTGGATAATTCTTTGGGATTTTTGTACTTTGAGAATAATTCTTTCACTGCTTTAGTAGTTGTTTCATCTTTAGTTCTTGCAGACAATATTGTTCCAATTAGAATACTGAATGGACCAGTTTCAGCATCATGAAGATCTCTTAATGCCGTAATTCTTGGTGGCTTTACAGCATTCATGGTGCTAGTCATTCCATTGAGAATTTTTTGCATATTTTATCATGTTTTATGCCTTGTATTACTATTACACAATAATGGCATGTCAAAATACATTGTTTCCAAATATGGAAATATTGTCTGTCACATGTGACACAGACAAAAAGATCATTTTATCGGTAAAAAAGTGTATTTGATAACATAAAGAAATTGCTTTTTGGAGTAATTGCAACAGTATGGTCTCGAGATTTCTTTTGGGAAGTATGGAATCTGATATATTTGCTCTAAGTGATAAAGAAGCAGAAAATGGTAAAGCCAAAGGCTTTGTGCAAATGATGAAGCAAAAAACAATCCTCACTGTGGACAAGACCAATGTGATAATAATCTAACATGGTTCACTTGAAGACTGATTTCAAGATATACCTCTAGTTTTTATTTTTAATTACACATAAAACAATGCTAATCTCATAATTATTCATGGAGTTAACAAAAGAGGAAGAATCTGCATTAAAAGGTGAGCAAGGCGAAATTTTCCAAACAGCATATAGAATTCTTGTTGCAACAGGTGAAGCAACTGATGCTGAAAAATTAGTACCTATTGAATGGGCTCATCTTTCTGGCGTAAACTATAATACAATTGGTGATGCAGGAGAAGAATTTCTATCTAGTATCAGTAAAGATGCTCGAGTCAAAGTAAAAACTACTTTGAATCCAATGGGGTTTGATATTGACAATGTAAAAAATTATGGATTAGATGAGAATTTTATCTCTAAACAACTATCAATTAGAAACTCATATGAAACAATGGGAGTTATTCCTTCTTTCTCTTGTATACCATATGAAATATTTGATATTCCAAAAGATGGAGCTCAAGTTGCATTTGCAGAAAGTAATGCTGCAATACATGCTAATTCTTTTGATAATCTAAAAACAAACAAAGAAAGTGCATTTAGCGCACTTGCAAGTGCAATTGTTGGAAAAAGCCCATATTCTTCACTAAGAAAAGAAAGTAATCCAAACATTACAATTAGAATGAAAGTTACAAATCCAAATGAACTAACATATGGGATGCTTGGATTTTTTGCAGGAAAAGTTGGAGATACCTCGGTAAATATTTCAGGATTGGGGGAGATGGACAAAAGACAAACAAAAGCAATGTGTGGAGGAATGGGAACGTCTGGAACCTGTGCCAAATTTATTTTTGGAGAAGGAGATTCTGATTGTGAAAAAATTGATTTTGATGAAAAAGAGATGCAAAATGTTCATGATGAATTAAACACTGCGGAAAAAGGTGATATCATCACACTTGGCAGTCCTCAATTGGGACTAGATGAGATTTCCGACCTTGCTGCTAAACTAAAGGGACGCTCTTTTCAGAAAAGATGTATGGTGTTTATGCCAAGAACCGTAAAAGAACAATCGGCAAAAATTGGATATACTGCTGAACTTGAACGTGCAGGATGTGAAATTCTCTCTGATTGTTGTACATGCTTATCTCCTTTGATTAACAAAGATAGTGTTGATGCTGTAACCACAAATAGTATTAAAGGTGCATTTTACCTTAAAAATTCAAATGGTGTGGGTATTAATCTAAAACCATTATTACAAATAGTTGAAGATGAGACAAGATGAAAAAAATTCTAGTTTCAGGTAATGTAGAAGGAGTTGTTTTAAAATCTGAGAAACCAATTAACTTTCTAGGTACAGTTGATAAAAAAACCGGAGTTATCAGCGATGAAAATCATGATTTATATCAAAAATCACTCAGAGACACTGTACTTGTTTTCCCATCTGGAGTGGGAAGTAGTGTTGGAGCATATACAATTTATTCAATAAAATCAAATCAAACTGCTCCACTTGCAATGATTTGTAAAAAAGCAGATCTTACAGTAGCTACTGGATGTGCATTGGCAAACATTCCAATGATTACAGTTAGTGGTGAAGAATTTTCTTTAATTAAGGATGGAATGAAGATTTCTTTTGATACTGAATCTAGTCAAATTCACTATCAATGATATTGCTATTTTGTGAATCACCGATACCAACTTTAATTATCTGACTTTTTCCAGCTGGTAATGCCCGAACAAACTCATCTATGTTTATTTTTCTTGTAATATCTTCAAATAATTTTGAAAACTCTATCCTAATTTTTTTAGCACATTCCACCATTTCTAGTCCATGTGGTTCAATTATTGCATAACAAAGAGAGTTTTTTTTGATTGGTTCTGGAGGTCCACAAGTTAAAACATAATCATCATCTATTGGAATTATTCCTACTGTTAATCGAAGTGTTTCTGATTTGATAAAATTTCTTTGTCCTTCAATTGTAAATGAACCCTTTGGAAGAAATTCTCCACTTGGTGCTGATTTCTTTACTTGTTCTGGATAAACCCAATATGCACTAACACCGTACATTCCTTCTCTCCATGCTCTACTAAAACAAACTGTAGCATGTGCAATCTCATTCATGCTGGTATCTGGTACATTTTCTGCATCTTTTAAAATAAAAAACGGTGAACCAAAAATATCACCATGAAAAACTTTATCATTTTTATCTAAATGCTTTCTAATTACTGCTGAATTAGATGCAGCATCTCTTCCACCTATTGTGAGAAATCCATCCGTTGTAAAGAACCATCTATATCTTTCATACCAATTTTTCTTTCTAATTTCTGTAACAACAAAAATATCTTTTTCAGCTTCTGTTTTACTTTGGAATTTTTCTAATTTTTTCTCTGTTTTTTCTTTAATTGCTTGAATTGAAGAAATTGCACCTGATTGTTTTTTTGCTTCATTAAATAATACTGATGCAATTGATTGAAGAGAAGATTGAGTGTTAATCTTTATTTTTTCATCTTGTACAATAATTAATGAAATTCCCTTTTCACTAACTAATTTAGCATTATGAATTGCTAAAATTTCTTCTACATCACCATCTTCAATCGATATGATTCCTTTTGAGATCATTTCATAAAGAGAATTTGCAACATTTGTAATGTTCTTTGATCTTTCTTTTACAGTTTCAATAGCTTTTTCTTGCTCAGAAATCTGTGTCTGTAATTCTTTGATTTTTTTATCAGAACTACTTGATTGGACAGATTTTCCTTTTTTAACTATATTTTCAGTAAATACCGTATCCAACCCTTCGATGAAACTATTTGCTTGTACTATTTCTCCATCTAATTTTCCTAATTTTAAAGGTAGAACTTCAGTTTTTTCATTTCTAACTATTACAGCATCATGATTTCCTGACACTACATCTGATACAATTTTTTTTACAGTACCAAAAATTTTCTTTATTTCTTCTTCTGTTAACAAATTTCCAATCTTCTTTCCATCAATTTCTGAAATTTCAAAAACAGCTTCCACATATTTTTTTGGCAGACCCAAAGTTCTTCCAAACCATTTAGCTGCAACCATATCTGTTGTTTTAAGTCCATCAAAATCTGACTCTTTTAAATTAAAAATATCTAATCCACTATTTGGAGGTTGGACATATTCTAAACCTACACTTAATTTTCTATGCCTAACATCTATGGAATGCTGTAATGCAAGAATCTTCATTTCATTATTACAAAGCAAAATATTCCCATCTCCAAAAAATTCACCTACTAAAACAAACTCTTTTCCAAATCCTTCAAAAGCAAAATATGCAATTCTTTCTGCACCAATTTGTTCAATTTTTTTCAATTTTAATCTGAGTAGATCACTTCGTAATCTTTTGAGTAGTCTATTAGGTTCCATCTGGTCAATTTTCACTGCAGTTAACCATACACCAGAAGTTGAAATCATCATAAAGAGATCACTTTTTTCCGTATGGTGAAGTTTGAAGAGAATACTATCCTTTGTTATTCCGTAAATGTTGCTGATATAGTATCCTTGAACCTGCTCTGAAATTTTATCAACCAAATACCGTAATTCAATACCTGCTAATGCCATGTTTATCATGATTTTTGTCTAAAATTATACTCTTGCTTTGATATGCTCAAATTTTGACCAAAGATATTAAACATGGTTTGCCAGAGTCACGCTAGAAATTTACTTTGGCAAAATTCAAAAAGAAAAAATCTGAACCTACGGCGGATCTAAATGATTCTAAAAAAGAATCAGTTGAAGATATTCCTATAGATACACCTGAAACAGAAAAATCTGAACCAGTACCAGACACTCCATCAGGAGAACCACCAGTAAGTATTGCTGAGAAAAGTGAAAAAGACAAAAAATTAAGCAAATTATTTTGGATGCGTGTTGCTTTGGCTATAATAGCAGGAACCGCTGCTACTTTCATCTTTGAAGATATTGAAGGTGAAGATAGAAGATGGGCATCAATTGGATTTATGATTGTAATATTTTTTGGAACAGTAATTGTTGCTAAAGGAATGAAAATCCAATTACCATCATCTGATAGAAAAAAAATTGTTACACAAGCCATTGGCAGCTATGTTTTCTTATACTTGTTTTCATGGATTGTAAGCTATACATTAACCCATTTAGAAACAGTAACTGGCGGAATCAACATCTAGTATAGATTTTTAAAAATGGTAATAACACATGTGGAAATTTAAGACCCCTGGTATTCCTGATGAAGAATTTGAGAGAGTAGAAAAAGTTCCAATCACAAAAGAAGAAGTAAGAGTTATTCAAATTAGTAAATCTAGATTAAAACCGGGACAAATTGTTTATGACATTGGATGTGGAAGTGGATCTATTTCTATTGAAGCTGGATTACAGATTGAATCATCAGGAAAAGTATTGGCAGTCGATTATGATGAAAATGCTATAGAACTAACAAAAAAGAACATGAAAAAATTTGATGTATCAAACATTTCAACTATCCATGGCAATGCTAAAGAAAAAATCCCAGAACTTGAAGCTGCAGATACTATTTTCATTGGAGGGACAGGTGGTGATACTAAAGAAATAGTTGAACTATCTGAGAATAAACTCAAAACTGGAGGAAGAATTGTAATTGGAGTTATACTAATTGAAACTCTTTATTCTGTTTTACAAGTACTAGAAAAATTACAGTTTGAATCTATCGATATTACCCAAGTCACCATTTCTAAGAGCAGAAAAACTAGTACGGGAACTATGATGCTTGCAAGAAATCCTGTAACCATTATATCTGCTACTAAAATCTAATCTAGATTTTTAATTAGGAAGAAAATCATACATTTCATGCCTGGATTAATTGGAATAGGAGTGGGTCCGGGAGACGTTGATCTACTTACCGTAAAAGCCGTAAAAGCAATTCAGAATGCTGATATCATCATGTGCCCAGCTTCCAAGGAAGACAGACCTAGTATTGCACTTGGCGTAGTTTCATCAATAATTGACAAATCAAAGAATCAAGAAATTGTAAAACTTATCTTTCCAATGACTAAAGACAAAGATATTCTAGAAGCAACATGGAAAAAAAATGCCAAAATAATGGCAGAAACTGTTTTGACTGGAAAGAATGTTGTATACCTTACTGTAGGTGATCCTTTCTTGTATAGTACTTGGATCTATATGCACAAAGATCTAACTGAAAATTATCCTGATATGGACATTAGTGTAATTCCTGGAATTGTTTCCATGTTTACATTTGCATCTAAAGTCGGAGTAAGTATTGCTGAAGGTGCAGAAAAAGTTGCCATAATTCCATCTTGTTATGATTTGTCAAGTGTAAAAGAAATTGCAAAAAATTCTGAATCGATGATCTTTCTTAAAGATGGAAGATATTTTGATCAAGTAATTGACGTTCTAAAAGAATCTGGATTTCCAGATGATTCAATTTTTGCAATTGGGCAAGATCTTGGAACAGAAAATGAAATTATTAGAAAAATGACTTTGGGTGAAGTAAATGATGATACATTAACAACAAAATATTTCTCAATCTTGGTGGTAAAACGTGTCTGACGTATTTTTTGTAGGATGTGGTCCTGGTGATCCTGAATTAATTACTGTTAAAGCAAAAAAACTAATTCAAAAAGCAGATGTTATTGTATATTCAGGTTCTTTGATACCTGAACCAATTCTGAAATTATGTAAAAAAGGAAAACTACATGATGCAGCTAAATTAGTTAGAGAAGAAATCTTTGATCTGCTATACAAAAATGCAAAAAAAGACAAACTTGTTGTAAGATTACATGATGGTGATCCATCAATTTATGGAGCTATCAAGGAACAGATTGATAATCTTGATAAAAAGGGAATAAAATCTACAGTTGTCCCTGGTGTAACAGCATTTTTAGCCTCAGCAGCTGCACTAGGAATGCAATTAACCCTTCCTGGTGTTACCCAAACAATAATTGTGACACGAGGTGAATCTAGAACCAAAGTTCCAAAACGTGAAAAAATTTCAGAACTTGCAAAACATAAAGCAACATTGATCTTTTATCTTAGTATACAGCTAATTTCTAATTTGGTTACTGAAGCAATTGCTGGTGGATATAAGAAAACCACACCAGTTGCAGTTGTATACAGAGCCAGTTGGAAAGATCAAAAAATAATTAAAGGAACATTAGGAACCATTGCAAAAAAAGTTAAAGATGAAAAAATTACGAGAACTGCAATTGTAATAATTAGTGACGTAATTGATCCTGAAACTTATGAATATTCTAAACTATATGNNGTCATGGTTATAGAAAAGCTAAGAAGACAAAAAAATAACTTTATTATTAATTTTTAATTTATTTAATTTAGTTTGAAATATTTCTATATTTCCTGATGCAAAAATCTTTAATGAATTTTGTTTGCATTGTTTATTTTTAATTTTTAAAAAAACTTTTTCTGCAACAATATCCGCAGGATCTAGAAAACTGATTTTTGGATATTGTTTTTTTAACAATGAATTTAAAAATGGTAAATGTGTACTTGAAAGAGTTACTGTATCTATATTATTTTTGGATACTATCTCATCAAGATTTTTTTCAATAATCTTTTGACAATATTTTTTATTTGAAATAAATTTTCCAGATTCTACTAGTTCAACAAGTTCTGATCCATTTATTTTAAAAATCTTAAAATTTTTTGAAAAATTATTTTGTTTAATATACTGAGTTAATCCTTTACTGTTAATTGCACTTTTTGTAGCTAATATCCCAACATGCTTTGTTTTAGATTTTTTTATTGCCTCATTTAATGGAGGTTTTACATCAATAATTCGACTTGAGGAAATGTCTAACATTAGACTAGGTGTATTTGATGCTACTACTATGATATCGGGAGAAAATTTGGTATCTAATAATTTGATAGATTTTTGAATTATTTTAGATAATTGAGCCTGAGATTTATTCCCGTATGGGAAATTTTGTTGGTCAGCAAAATAGATGATCTCTGATTTTAATTTTTTCTGAATTGGTTTAATGATGGATAATGAACCTAGTCCAGAATCGAAAACTGCAATTCTAGCCATGATTTCTCTTAAAAATTGAGAGTAATGTTTGTTAGCTAAATTTAGTCCAAAACTGATCTAAATTTACACTGCCGATTAAGACTAAATTTCTAAATTCTTTGACATGCCAAACTTCGATAGTACTTGGGCTCGACAAGAAACCCAAAGTGTAACTGGCAAACTACGTGATGCAGTAAAACCTCAAGGTGCATTAAAACCACGAATTCAACAAGCAGTAAACAAACTACAAGTCCAAATCTCAAAAATGGACTCTATGTTGGGTAAACTGCACGAAAGAGATGCGCAACTCTTTCAAAGAGTCGTGACTGCAATGCAGCAACATGATACTAGCACAAGTAGAGTATTGTCTAACGAATTAGCTGAAATTCGTAAAGTTACAAAGATGCTCGGCAACGCAAGAATGTCATTAGAACAAGTTCAACTAAGACTGACAACTATTCATGATCTTGGTGATGCTATGGTGGCAATTGGACCAGCAATGTCTACAATGAAGGGATTGAAGTCATCGCTAGGAAGATTCATGCCAGAAGCTGATTCAGAATTGAACAGTATGACCCAGACACTTAATGGACTTATGATGGATTCACTTGCAGGAGACTCATTTAATATGGAGTCTGATGTTTCAAGTGAAGAAACCGATAAGATTCTTCAAGAAGCATCTGCAGTAGCTG
>JBOEHF010000002.1:0-7266 GCA_050633805.1 Candidatus Nitrosopumilus sp. | reverse complement strand
TCAGGAACCTCTACTTCTACATTTGAGTAGCTGGAAAAGACGTTAGTCAGTTCTTTTTATTTTTATTTTAAACTTAGATTGCTAGATTTTGTGAAATACCCAATTATTAATATTGGAATAAATGCAATTAAAAGAATTATTCCTAAACGAAATTCAGGTAAAGTTTTAACAGGAGATATAATTTGTTCCCATTTTTAGGTAAAGGAATTTTTTGCCTTTCATTTAAAATTGTTTTAGGCCAAGTGTATACTTTTTGTGAATCATGATCTAAAAGATATACATAAAATCCATAAACACTCGATCTTCCAAAAAAACCAATTGGAATTTTATACCCATATGTTGCATGAGGTATTTGGAATATCATGATTATTATCTGATATTCCACCGATCCCAATGAATCCTTCTAGATTTCTAATTAATTTGTAATTCAAATTTTGTACAGATACATCTTCACTTTGAAGTATTTTTCCCCGTTAAAATGTTCAAAACAGCAGAAAATAATTATTTTCTATTTGAACATCTTCGTTTCTATTCTCAAAACAAATTATTGCTTTATCCATACCTTTTGATATTGTTTTGTCTGGTAAAACATCAAGTAGAACATAGATGGAATTTTCAATATGAGCAGTTCTAACATAGATAATTCCTTCTTCTGTTTTTGATTCTGTCAAACTTGTTGGTTTAGATTCAGATAGAAAGCTCCATTTTCCATCAAATTCAACCTGGAATTTCCAATCTTATCTTTTTTAAATAAAGATAAATTAATAACAATTAAAAATTTTCTCCCATTATGAAGCATAAAATTGAAAATCCTCAAATTTCAATCATCCTTCCCACCTATAACGAATCTAATAATATAATTGAAGTTCTTAAACAAATTAAAAATTCAATACCAAAAAATATCATTTCTCAAACAATTGTTGTTGATGATAACTCTCCGGATGGTACAGGAAAAATAGTTGAAGAATATATTCAAAACTTTAAAAAAATTACAAATCACACTATAGATGTTATTCATAGAACTACGAAAACAGGATTAAGCTCTGCTATTTTTAACGGAATTCAAAAGGCAACGGGAGAAACTATCATTGTAATGGATGCTGATCATTCTCATCCACCACATATTATTCCTAAAATGATTGAAAATTTAAAGAAATCACACTATGATATTGTTATTGCTTCAAGATACGTAACAGGTGGTAACATTAAAGATTGGAGTATTGTCAGAAAAATTATTAGTAAAACTGCTACCAAGGTTGCAAAATTATTTTTAAATGTTGAACCAAAGGATCCAATGTCTGGATTTTTTGCTTTTAAAAAAAATATTCTTAAAAATTCAAAGTTTGATCTTATTGGTTATAAGATACTTCTTGAAATGTTGGTTAAAACAAAAGATGTAAAAATTTTAGAAATACCTTATACTTTTACTGATAGAAAAATTGGTCAAAGTAAACTTGATTCAAAAATTATCTTGGATTATCTTAAAGCAGTATGGAAGCTTTACAGGTATGGAAAAAATATGAAAACAACTAACAAAAAATCCACATCTTTTATCTCAAAAGCAGCAAGATTCTATACAATTGGTGCATCTGGTCTTTTTGTAAATCTTATATCATCATATCTGTTAGTAACTGGAATTCCTGATGTTTGGTACATACATGCAAATCTAGTTGGCATAATGTCTTCTATTTCTAGTAATTTTATTTTAAATAAATTTTGGACATTTGAAGATAAAGATTTTTCAAAGAAAAAAACACTTTTACAATTTTCAAAATTTACAACATTCAGTACGTTTGGTGCCATAATCCAATTAGGAATGGTTTTCTATCTTACAGAAACACAAAACATGCCTTACTATTTATCATTAGTATTTGCGGTACTTACTGCTGCATTTGGAAACTTTATGTTAAACAAAAAATATACTTTTAAAGAAAAATTCTTTGATTAGCTTTTACAAATTAACAACATTCATTATCTAATTTTTTTAGATAGATTTCTAATTACACAATCAATCTATTATGATCTTTGAACAATTATCTCAAAATATTACACGAAGGGTTCTATTTGGGAATATTTAAAAATTAATTTTAATCTAATTTTGTTTTTTTAAATAGTTTTTCAAATGTTAACTCTAAAATAATTTTTGATTAAATAATTAAACACGCTAAATTTTAAAAAACATGATCGATTTTTTTAATATTGATTTGTAAATTTTTAATAATTTTATGGATATGCAATTGATTCAATAACTTCAGAGTCAAGATCTGATATGCTAATTCTTTTTTGTTCCATGGAATCCCTCATACGAATTGTTACTGTTTCATCTTCTAATGTCTGATGATCAACAGTAATTGCAAATGGTGATCCAATCTCATCTAGTCTTCTATATCGTCTTCCAATTGCACCAGAATGATCTAAAAATGCATCACACTTTCTTTTTAGTTGAAGATAAATCCCATCAGTTTTCTCTTTTAACCCGTCTTTTTTGACCAGGGATAAAATTCCAATATGAACTGGAGATAAGTAGGGTTTTAAGGATAAAACTATTCTTTCATGCTCTTTGTCATCTTTCAAACTGTGCTCTAATATTGTGTATAAACTTCTATCAATTCCCATTGAAATCTCAAATACATGTGGTAAAACTTTGTCATCCCCGTCCATTATCTCAAATTTTTGTTTGCTCTTTTTTTCATGACTAGACAAATCATAATCAGATCTATAGTTACATGCAACTAATTCTAGCCATCCAATTGTCGTTTCTACCTCAAAGTCAAATGCAACTTCTGCATAGAATGCCTTTTCTTTTTCACCTAATTTTCTAAATCTACTTTTTGTGATATCAATTCCAGATTTTTCATAAAATTCAGTTAAAATTCCCAAGTAATATGCAACAAACTTGTTTGGAACAACACCCGAATCCACTGCTTCTTGGCATGTCATGGAAACAGGTTCTGAATCAGTTTGAACTCTAATAGTGACATCTTGAATTTCTGAAAACTTTTCCATCTCAGATAATTTATTTGGATTACAAAATACTTCAATTTCTGCCTGGTAAAATTCTCTTAAACGAAGTAGACTTTGCCTTGGTGCTATCTCATTTCTGAAACTCTTTCCAACTTGTGCAATTCCTAGAGGAAGCTTACCTCTCATGGTTTTGTATAATCTGGGAAAATCTACAAAGATTGATTGACATGTTTCAGGACGTAGGTATGCTTCCTCTTCTTCTGGACCAATACCGACTTTGAACATCATGTTGAAATTTTTGGTCTTATCAAAATCTCCTTTACATTTTGGACACTTTATGTTATTTTCAGAAACTGCTTTATCAAATTCTTCCAAATCTGCACTTTCAGGAATTTCAATTTGTGTAATTTCTGCAATAGTTCTATCTGCTCTAAATGTTGCATTACATTTTGTACATTTGATAATTGGATCGGCAAAATTTCCTAAATGACCTGATGCCTCAAAAACTGACTTTGACATAATCTGAGAGCCATCAATTTCAAGCATTCCATCTCTTCTGATTAATTCCCTTCTCCATAATTCTAGAAATTTATTTTTTAGACTTACTCCTGACGGACCATATTCCCAAAATCCAGCCTGTGCATCAGCATATACTTCACAGCTTGGAAAGTAAAATCCACGCTCAAGTGCTAGTTTCATTACTGCTTCATAGTCCATTAAAGCATCAACTCACTCATGAAATAAATTTCTACGCAAATCCCTTTGCAACTCTGACATTCTCAAAGTCATCACGATCATCATCGATAGGTGTCTCTAAAATTATAGGAATTTTTTTCTTGTTAGCCAATTTCACAACAGATGCAATTCCTTCTTCTCCAATCCCACCTAGTCCCAAATGATAATGTCTATCTAGATTGCATCCAAGATCACCTTTTGCATCATTTAAGTGAAGAATTTTCAAATTATCCATTCCTACATGTTTATCAAATTCTGAAAAAGTTTTCTTTACATCGTTTTCCGTTTTCAAATCATAACCTGATACAAATGCATGACAAGTATCTATACAGATACCAAATTTTTTTGTAGGTTTCAATTGTTTGAAAATTTCTCCCAACTGTTTAAAATCAGAACCAACTGAGTTTTTTTGTCCTGCAGTGTTTTCTAATAATATCATCACATCATTTTTTGTTTTTCCAGCTTTTGTAAATCCTTTAACTAGTCTTTTAATTCCAGCTTCATCTCCAGTTCCTAAATGACTTCCTAGATGTGTTACTAAATATGGTATTCCCAGTTGTGCACATCTTTCCATTTCATTAATCAAAGTTTTAACAGATTTTTCAAAACCATCATCTTTTGGTGTCGCAAGATTTGGTAAATATGGCATATGTGCACATGTTGCAAATCTATCAATTTTACTTGCTTTGAGCTTTGATTTGAAATTATCAATGTCTTCTTTAGATAATTCTTTTGCATGCCAGCCTCTTGGATTTCTAGTAAATATTTGAAAAGCAGAGCATTCTCTCTCTACTGCATTGTCTACTGCCTTGTCAATAGATCCAGATATTGAGACGTGGCACCCAATTTGCATATATCATATTTCTTAAAACATAATTTAAACGAGTCAAAATTAAAAATCAGATTTTTAAGTAAACTAGGTAAATCATTCTCATGCTTGCACTAGGACAGGATGAAATTGCCAAATATCCATTCCTAGCAGATGCAGGTCAATATCTCAAGGATCAGGGATTTTCACTTGAACAATTTGGTTCAGACCCTGATTTGAAACAACTAATTGAAAAGGCATATGAAAGAATTAGAGTTGCAGCAGATGGAAAAATCTATAAATCTGATCTAGATGGAGATCATGTTTCAAAAGAAGCGGCCTTACCCCGAGAAGTTTTCTCATTTTTACTGGCAATTGTACTTTTGAAGTTAAGTGGCATGCATACTCTAATCAAGAGATTTGCATTAGCAGAAGCTAGACGTGCAGAAAAATATCTGGAAAAAGATCTTGCCAATATTTCAGATGAATCAAAAAATCAACTTGCAATTAAAGTAATTGATGATCTTTTCTCAGTCCAAGTTGAAAAACTTGATGACTATTTTGTAATTCCAGTATCTAATTATCTAAAACACTCTATTAATTTTTATGAAAGAGAATGGAAATTAATCAATCGTCATGTGGAAAATGGCAAAGTCTATCTTTCACCACATGAAACGGTTCGTCTAATTAGAAAAGAATTAGGAACATACATCAATTCAAAGATTACTAATGCAAGAACGCCTACTATGATTCCTGGTTTTGAAGATTCAGTAAATAAACTTGTATCATTATCAAAAAAGTTTGTAACTTATACTGTTACAACTGGAGAATACCCACCTTGTGTAAAACACGCAATTGAAATTCTTGAGAAAGGCGAAAATCTTCCACACTCTGGCAGATTTATGCTCGCAACTTTTCTCTTATCAAAAGGACAGACAGTTCAACAAATTGCACCATTATTCAAAAATGCTCCTGATTACAATGAACGTGTAACTCTGTATCAACTAAATCACTTAGCAGGTACATCAGGCACTGGTACACAATATTCATGTCCTTCTTGTGAAAAATTAAAAACACAAAATTTGTGTTTTGCAACTTCTGAATGTGATAACATAATTAATCCTCTACAATTTGGAAGGAAGAAAAAATAATGCAGGAATCTGATATACATTTTCTAGAAAATTCGTTCAAGAAATATTATTTTGATCATTTTGATCTAATTAGAGTACCTGAACGTACATCTGAAAGAGAGTTTGGTTATCAAAAATTCAATTCTGGAATGACTCGTCATATATCAATTAAAGATGACAAAGAATTGCATTTGTTGCTAATGCAAAATATTCCATCTGATGTTTATTGTTCAAATGCATATTATTTGTTTCCTAATCTACCAATGAATGAAAAAGATTGGAAAGAAGCAGATTTGATTTTTGATATTGATGCAAAAGATCTTAATTTATCATGCAGAGAAAGTCATACAGTATCAATTTGCAATGACTGTAATGAAGTATCAAAAAATTCATCTCAATGTTCAAAATGTAATTCTATTAAACTAGAGAAAAAATCACTTCCTTGTAAAAACTGTATTGATGCATCTAAAATTGAAGTAGAAAAGCTATCAGAGGTCCTAATTGAAGATCTTGCAATTACTAAAGACAACGTTCATGTTTATTTTTCTGGAAATGAAGGATTTCATGTTTATGTGTATAATTCACAATTTCAAGAAATCGGATCTAGGGAAAGATCTGAATTAACAGATTACATCTCATTACGTGGAGCTATTCCTGAAACATTTGGAATGAAGAAACTAAAACAAAATCGCGCTGCTTTTCCTGATTTTGATGAAAAAGGATGGAGAGGAAGATTTTCAAAACAAGTGTTTGGTTCAAAGTCTAAACGCTCAAAAATAATTACAGAATTGTTGGCAAATGGTTACTCCTCTTTTCAAAAAACTTTAGATAATGTATCTGAAAACATTGGTGTAAAAATAGATCCTAATGTAACTATGGATATTCATAGAATTTTTAGATTACCTGGCTCTATTAACAGCAAAAGCGGTCTTACTAAAATTCAATGCACTGATTTGGCAAAATTTGATCCATATGCTGAAGCATCATTTCTTAGTAATGAGACTGTAGAAATTTTTGCAAATTGCCCAATTGAGTTTAAATTAAAAAATAAAAAATTTGGGCCATACATTAACGAAAAAGTAACAACTCCTACATTTGCTGCAGTTTATATGATTTGCAAAAAACTTGCCAGAATAGCTTAATTTTGCCGGTAAGACATTAATTTACCAAATCTCAAGAAAATTTAGTTTTGTATAGCGCCTCTACTGATAAGCAAGCTCCTCCACCTGATGCTGGAAAATACATCAGATTGGGCATTGTGGCAATTATTGGTATAGTGATTTTCACCATGGTTGGAAATCAGGCAGTAATTTTATCTATGAATTTCACCGAATTTGGTGAACAGTTCAGCAAACCTCTCTATTACACACTTGTCTCTACAATTATTCTATCAGCCATAGCTCTTGTACGAGTCAATATTGGAGGAAGATCATCGATCTTCTGGTATGCCATTAGTACTGGAATTGGATTTTTAGGAAGTGGCGGGCAACAACCAATATCAAACAATCTCAAAAGCTTTAGAGATTATAAATTATCATCAGCCCAATTTGTAATTTGGCAAATAACAAAGATCCTACTTTTCGGAGCTTTCTTTGCAAATATTATGTTTGGATTTGCAGCAATGTCATT
>JBOEHF010000001.1:0-1245 GCA_050633805.1 Candidatus Nitrosopumilus sp. | reverse complement strand
GCAGCTGGTGTCATTGCGACAATACCTGCTGCGATAGCAAATAGTACGAAGAAAGAGCTAATTGCTTTAGTCTTCATTAGACAAATTATTGTCGGGATACATAAAAACCTCACTGGAATTTCCAGAAATGGAATACTAGTTTTTTCTAAACTGGCAAAACTTTAGAATTCCAAATACTGGAATTCCAACATACATTCCTATGTTTAGTAGAATTAAAGAGATACCATACCCTAACATCTCTTCTTCTGAATCAATATCTACATAATTTAGTAAAGATAATGATGAAAGCATTGGAGTTAGTCCGACTTTGACAATTTCTTTGAAAACTGGATTTTCTCTTTCAAAGTCAGCTACACTTGGTGAAAATGAATAATAGAATTGATTAAATCCACTCATGAAAGCGATTCCAGACTTTGTTGATAAAACCGTGTTATCTCTAATCTCTCTTAGTTGTTGAACTTGGGGTGCAAGTTCCGAACCAAATGCTGCAGTTGCAATCAAACATCCGCCATTTTCTTCAGTTGGTGGAACGTCATTATCAGATATAGGCGGTTGTGCATGTGCATCCCCTGCTATAATGTCAAATGATACTGTTTCTCTAGGAATTGGTTGGAATAAAATCCCTTCAACTTCAAAGTCCATAGAATAGGTTCCATCTTCAGGGAATTCAACTTTTAATCCTTTCAAAAATCCATCAGACGTATGAGTTAATCCAGGGGTTTGGAATATTGTTTCCCCGCTATCTTTTGAAATCTTTATTGTATAATCGATATGAACCTGAACATCTTTTGTTTTACCATTTAAGAAATCTACTCGTAAACTATTCAAATCACCTACTTTGATTTCGTCATAAGTTAGTTTTACATCAAGTGTTCCTTTATCAGTTGGCAAAGTTTGTGTTTCAGCAAATGCAGGAATAATCAGCAAAGGAATTAGTAAAAATGCAAGCAGAAACTTCATGTAATAACTTTGAAAATCGGAAATAAAAGTTGTACTCTGTTTTCTACAGAAAAAAAACTGCCACGCATAAGAATACTGTACCATCTTTAAATATGGAATTAACTGAATTTTTTGTATTGTATACTAAGATTGCATTATTTGTTTCAATTATGGGCATTTTCTCAATTGCTACTGTTCTCCCAGATGCATTTGGGCATGGATTGGGAGGAGATCAAGCTGAACCATTATCTTTTGGAGATATGGAAGTTACAGTTAGTACACAATTGAGCCCATCTGATATTACAG